>JASHQD010000549.1 GCA_030037755.1 Terriglobia bacterium | reverse complement strand
TTGAGTAAGTTTGTCAGCTGTCGGTGGTCGGTTGTCAACATGAGAACGCGTATTGTATGCTGTTTGAGCGGATGTGAAAAAACCAAGAACCGATAACCGGCAACCAATGACCGCATTTCCGGCGCTATCGTCTAGGGGTTAGGACGTGAGATTCTCAATCTCAAAACCCGGGTTCGATTCCCGGTAGCGCTACCACTACAATTCAGTCTAGCCATCAGGAATTGGAGAGACGAAGGCTCACCAGCAGAATACGCCAAAGTACTTACCAAGCTCGGTAGTGCGGCCGACTGTTGTCGACAAGTGCGATACCGTAGCTAGTCCGCCCACGAGTCGAATATCTCATAAGAGAGTATCATCCGCAACAGTAATCGAGGCTCATAGATAGTCCTGCCTTGCATTCATCGAAAAGTGAAATCGCGACACACTCATGAGTGACCCGGAGCACTGATAGAGTACCTCATTGTTACTTAGCCTGAGAGTGCTCACCAGCTCAGTGTATACCGGAGCCGCCAAGTATAAGACTACATAAACGCGGCGGCGATAGATGGTGATATGTGAGTTCCCGACCCTGCTGTAGACGTATTGAACCAGTGTGCCAGATGTGCGTTGCACAACCGGGTGCAGTCGGCAACCAAGACCCGGGGGTTTTAACCAGGCAATGAAGACGATGCTACCACGAGAGGGTTACCAATGTGACTCAGAGGGCGGAGCCATGGCCGGCAGCCAGCCAGAGTGGCAGCCGGATGTGGCAGAACTGCCGTTGGAGCCTCGCAGGCAAGCGCCGTGCTGGTATGCAGTTCACACCCGGGCTCACCACGAAAAGAAAGTCACGCGACGCGTCCAAGAGAAAGGCATCTCGACGTTTTTGCCAGTGGTCGCGCAGAGGCATCACTGGAGCGACCGGGACAGGACTGTCGAGCTTGCCCTGTTTCCGTCGTACACGTTCGTGCGGATGAGAATGTCGCCGCTCGGGCGACTTGACATTCTGCAGACGCCCGGTGTGCTCGAGTTCGTGGGCATCCGCGGTGAAGGGACTCCGATACCCGACAAAGAGATCGAAGACATTCAGCTGTTGCTCGCCCACAACGTGTGCTGCGCACTCTATCCCTTTCTGAAGACTGGCCAGCGGGTACGTGTTCGTGGGGGAAGCCTGGACGGGGTGGAGGGCATCCTGGTGGCCAAGAACTCCGACCATAGCCTGGTAATCTCCATAGAGCTGATTCAGCGATCCATTGCCGTCCGTGTCGATGGTTATGACGTCGAGACCGTGTGATGTCGCGGTGTTGCCGCGGCTCGCCGGCGGCGCGCCAGCCTTTCAGATTCCGCAATGAAACGAGACAATCGGCTTCCCCACACTGCGCCTGCTTTCCGCCGAGAAGGAGGTCCCGATGCCAAGAGTTCTTTGGGTATTGCGGTACTTGTGCCCGTTGGCCTTCTGTGCCTGTGTTCCCGTCGTTGCGCAGGTACGACCCTCCACCGTGCCGGATATGCCGACGACAAACCCGGCATATCTTGAAAACCTTCCGGCGCAACCGATCGGAGCCAACGATCTGATCGCCGTCTCGGTGTACGACACGCCGGAGCTGACCCGAACCGTTCGCGTCAGCGCGGACGGTTTTATCTCCCTGCCGATGCTTAAGCAGCGGGTGAGGGCGGAGGGGCTTATGCCCGCCGAACTGGAGCCGGCGATCGGCCAGGCGCTGCGGTCCGAGCAGATCATCGTTGACCCGGTCGTTACGGTCACGGTCGTCGAGTATGCCAGCCGGCCCGTCTCGGTGGTCGGCGCAGTGAAGCAGCCGCTCACGTTCCAGGCCTACCAACCGGTGACTCTGCTCGAAGCCCTGGCGCGTGCCGGCGGACTGGCGCCCGACGCCGGCGCGGAGGTTCTCGTCAGCCGCAAGCAACCCGGGCCTGGCGTGAAGCCTGACCAGGGAGCGCCGTCCCTGGTCCGGCGCATACCGGTAAAGGGTCTGATCGGCGGTGCGGACCCTGCTCTCAACATTCTTCTCTGGGGCGGGGAAGAGGTCCGAGTCCCCGAGGGCGGCACGGTTTATGTTATCGGCTGCGTCAAAATGCCCGGCGCGTATCCCGTCGGCGACAGCGTCGAGAGCAGCGTGCTGAGAATGCTGGCCCTCTCCCAGGGACTAACGCCCTACGCTCGCGGCGAAGCCTACATCTATCGCCGCGAAGCCAACGGTGTGAATGACGAGATCCCGGTCGAGCTGAAAAAGATCATGGGACGAGAATCCCCCGACGTTCCTTTGCGGGCGAGCGACATTCTATACGTGCCCGAGAACAAAGGACATCATTTGAGCGCCGACGTCTTGCAAAAGATCCTGATTCTGGGCGGCGGCGCCGGTGCGGCGGCCATTTACACGCTGCGGTAAATCGCCCTGCCATCGTTTGAGGCAAACATGATCTCTGAATCGAAGCTTCTCCCCAATTCCGGTCAGAGCTTGCAGCCCATGTGGCCGGCTTTCGACGTCGAGCAGGAGGCGGCGGCCATTCCTCTCAGCCACTACCTGTGGATTCTGCGCCGTCAGCGCTGGCGAATCCTGATATTCATCCTGGGTACCGTGGGGATCACCGCCGCCATATCGTCGCGCCTCACCCCTGTCTATGAGGCGACGGCAACTGTGGACGTCGATCGCCAGATGCCGCCGGCTGTCATCGGACAGGATTCCATCCGTCTGCCTTTGAATGATTCCGACCAGTTTCTCGCCACGCAAGTCAGACTGATCCAGTCTGACGCCGTACTCCGCCCGGTAGCATTGAAATACAGCCTGCTGGAGCGTGAAGGTCAGACTTCCGGCCTCACGCCACAGCAGAAAGCTGCGGCGGTGGACGCACCCGTATGGCTCAAGAAGCTCAGAATAACCCGGCCACCGAACACGTACCTGTTGCTCATCAGCTATCGCTCCTCCGACGCCGGACTGGCCGCAGAAGTCGCGAACGCCGTCGCCCAATCGTACGTCGAGCACACCTATAGCATCCGCTTCCGCTCTTCGGCGGCGCTCTCCTCGTTCATGGAGAAACAACTGGCCGAGTTGAAAGCCAAAATGGAACGCTCGGCGGCGGCGCTGGCGCAGTTCGAGCGCGAACTCAACGTCATCAATCCCGAAGAGAAGACTACGGTTCTATCGGCGCGTATTTTGCAGCTAAACACCGAATACACCAGTGCGCAAGCCGACAGGGTGCAGAAGGAAGCTGCCTGGAAAGCAGTGCAAAGCGGCTCCCTGGAAGCGGCCCAGGTTTCCACGCAGGGCGAGGATCTCAAAACGCTAACGGAACGGCTCGACACAGCCCGGCAGCAGCTTGCCGCCGTGGAAACGCATTACGGCTCGAATCATCCCGAGTACCGCAAAGCCGCAGTCCAGGTAGACACCATCGAGAGGCAACTCCGCGCCGCATCTGAAAATGTGACAAAGCGTGTCGGGGTGGAGTACGGCGAAGCGGTGAATCGCGAGGACATGCTCCGCAAAGCGGTGGCCGAGAGCAAGTCGGAATTCGACCGGCTCAATGCGCGCAGCTTCGATTACCAGGCTCTGAAGCATGAGGCGGAGGCGGATAAGAGCCTCTATGAGGAACTCGTCCGCAGGATCAACGAGGCCGGAATCAATGCCGGATTCCAAAACAGCTCCATCCGCATCGCTGACGAGGCCCGTGTACCCGTGAAGCCGGTTTCCCCCGATTTCAAACTCAATCTCCTGCTGGCCACGGTATTCTCCACGATTCTGGCCGTCGGCGCCGCCGTGCTGTACGACGTGCTCGACAAATCCGTCCGCGACCCCCGCTACATCGCGACGTTGTTCCGGACCGAGGTGATGGGCAGCTTGCCCAGGGTAAAGCGCTGGCGCCGCGGTTTCATCGCTGCCCGGTTGAGGGCGGACCGTGTTGCGGCGCTGGTTCGGCCAAACGAAACCACCGGCACGGACCTGGAGCAGACCGTCGCGAGCTTCGAAGAGGCCGTCCAGACCCTCCGCAATGCGATCCGCCTGGGCAGCTCGGAACAACGGTTGCAATCCCTTATGATCACCAGCGCCGCGCCTTCCGAAGGCAAGACGACCACGGCGGTGCACCTGGCCATCGCCAACGCCCAGCAAAAGCAAAGGACCTTGTTGATTGACGGCGATCTGCGCCTTCCCGCAGTGCATCGAAAGCTCGGCCTCGATGCGGATTCCGGCCTCACCCGGGTACTCGAGGACGGCCTCGAATGGCGTGAGAAGCTGATGAAGC
>JASHQD010000548.1 GCA_030037755.1 Terriglobia bacterium | reverse complement strand
TTGTCGACGACACCGATAGCACGCGGCGAATTTTCTTCTTCACGACCCGAGGCGGGGCCGTTCAACAGTCGATGCTTTTCAAGGCAAAGGGTCTGCCGGTCATCGATGCCTCCGGTTTCCCGGACGCCGAATTCCTGACCAAATATGCGGCAACGACGCCGGGCGTTGAAGTGCACCGGCTGGACGCGAGTGCACTCGGGTTCATTTTCGACCCGCTGCCCAGCAAGGATCGCAAATGGCGCGAGTTAGAGGCAGCGTATCGGGATTTGAACGTCAATGCTGAAGTCGTGTCATTCCTGCCCGAAAGCATTCCCGCGGTGCTGTTCCAGCACGAGTCGCAGGACCTGACCGAGGCAAAGGATCTGCTTCAGGATCCATCCCTGAGCCCTACCATCAAGAACCTGCTGCGGCGGGCCATCGAGCAACAGCAGCGGTCGGCGGCGGATCCCAGTGCGGAAACCCTGTACTTGAATGCGTCGAATGTGATCATCCGGACGCTGGCCCAGGTGGATCTTCGCCAGAGCGAAGCCATGGAAGTTGTACGGGCCGTTTACTACAACGCATCGTTGTTCAGCGCGCAGGCAGGGAGGCCTCTGCCGGCCAAGAGGGCCAAGCAGGTCTTCGAGGGCAACAACCGGACTCTGGCGAGCTTGATGAACAAGATCCATGAAGTCGATGCCCTGAAATCGCAGCTGCAGGCGATGAAGCCGAAGGGTGAGGGGACAGCGGTTTCAGAACCTCAACGCGAGCGCGAAAACGAGCACATTCAGTGTTTCCTGGCGTGCCCCTTCCGGCCGGAGTATGACATCGTTCTCGAGGCGCTGCGGAGTGTGGTCGAGGATGCGCCGTATTTCTGGGAAGTGGCGCGCGCCGATCGCAAGTTCTTCGAACGAACCGTTCCCGACAATGTCGGCGAGTGGATGAAGCGGGCGCAGTGCTACGCGGTCGAGTTATCCGAGTGCAATCCGAATGTGATGATGGAGTTAGGGCAGATGTACTGGGGCTACCCGAATCGTCCCATCTTCCTGCTCCAGAGACAGGGTTCCAAGCCCGACATTGTCGATCTGGGAGCCCGGATACGCATCGAGTATCCCTGGGGTAACCCGCCGGACCGCGAGGCCATTGCAGGGGCGCTTCGAACGGAGTTGGAGAAGTCCAAGGAATTACTGCCGTCTTCGGCCAGCCGCCATTTCTTCTCTGCCTACGCGATGAGGGACCTCAAGTGGGTGGAGAAAGAGATGAAGGTTCAGGTAGCCCGGCGCTACACCACGATCGAAGAGTTCTTATCCAAAGATCCGGCAACGGTGGCCGACGATCTCCGGGCGTACGGAGTCCCGTCCGAACTGGTGAAGGCCATGCAGGATGAGGTGCGGAGGCGGCTGCGGGGGACGTTGGTAACGGCTGGTTGACCATGAGTTTTGCCTCGGGCGTCCAGGATGATCCAAACTACATCATGGAGCAGGCCGTCAGGCTGTACTCGGAAGGAAAGCTCCTGGAATCGGCCCGTTATCTGGAGACGTGTGTCGAGGCGTGTTTCGAGCCCGGATCCGAATCCACCAAGATGCTCGCGTTATCCAATCTTTCCGAGGCGTACATGCGGCTGGGACGCCTAAAGGATGCGGAGCGCGCCTCCATCGAGCTCCTTGCGTGCGCACGACGCGAGGGCTCCGAACACGACCAGGTTCGCGCGATTGGCCGGCTCGCAATGTCTGCACTCGTGCTCGATCCGCGCGGCCGTTGGGATGATCTCCGCGATCCCCTGGAGGACGCCGTGGGGACAGCCCGGCGGGTACGGCTCCGGTACTGGGTGGTGCAGAACCTGGAAACGCTCGGCTGTTTCGCGGTCAGCGTAGGGGACATCGCATCCGGATTCAACTGGCTCCAGATGGCCTTGAGTTCGATCGACAAAAGCCTGGACGAGGGCGAATTCTTCCGCACGAGAATCTACTGCGGCATTTCGGAGTGCATGTCGAAAGCGGGCAAGCTGGCGCGCGCCAAGGAGTATGCCGATCTGGCGATGAGCACCGCATTCAAGGCGGAAAGTCAGCACGTGATTACCCTCAGCAAGTTATGCGCCGCGCGAGCCTGCCGTGCCTCCGGCAATTTGCCGAAGGCACTCGAGTACGTCACCGAAGTGCGGGTTCGATCCCGGCGAAACGGATGGAAAATTGAGGAGCTGGCGGCTGGAAAGCTCCTGGTGGAAATGTTCGACAGCTCGGACCGGCGTGAGGAGGCCCTCGAGACCGCATTGCAGGTGCTGTCGCTGGCCGAGGAATTAGAGATCGACCACGAAGTGATCGAGCAGTCGTTGAAAGCCGCAGAGATCTGTCAACGGCTCGACAGGGGAGCACAGGCTGAGAAATATCTTCGCCGCGCATCCGAGCTGGCATCCAGACTCGAACAGCCTGAGACGTTGGCACAGGTCAATCTGGCTCTGGGACTGGTCGGGCTGGTGGATATCGGTGTGACGGGCTCACTCGCTTCGGCCAGAAGGGGATCGTAAAACATGAGTGTACGGCGCATCCTCTATAATGGGGATCCGGTATTGCGCCGCCCGTGTGAGCGCGTGGTCAGCTTCGATGAGTCATTAGAAGCGCTGATTGAAGACTTGAAAGACACTCTGAACTCCACCACAGGAGTCGGATTGGCGGCGCCACAGATCGGCGATAACCGGCAGGTATTGATTTACGATGCCCACCGCACCAACGGCGACGGCAATTACAATGTCTTGATTAACCCGACTCTGATCGGCGCCGACGGCCCGGAGGTTACAAAACCCGAAGGCTGCAAGAGTACGCCGACTATTTGGGTGGATATACCGCGCGCAAGCGCCATCGAAATTGACTCCAGCGGTGAGGATGGCGCGACCATACGTCGCAGGCTCGAGGGCAGGGATGCCATGGTAGTACAACACGAGCTCGACCACCTCAACGGCAAGCTTATCGTCGACCGGCTCGAGCCAGACGCCCAGCTCGCGGCGCAGCGCCGGTTCGCGACGTTTGAAAAAGTCGCTCACACTCCGGCGCAGGTCCACAACCTGGTCGATATCTTCGAGCGCCTGAAACCGATGGCCGCGCACCCCCAGGGCGTGGTTTTTTCCCAGAACGTCGGCGATTATCAGGTCCTGGTCCTCAAGGCCGGAACCCAGATCCAGCTCTATTTCGCCAAGCCCAGTGAAAATGTGAATGAGCTGAATATGAGTGGGATCATGTCGCGCATCGACATCGAAAGGCCGCTTTCCTTACTGGGGGTCTACACACAGGCGATGATATTGAGCCTGCTGTGGAATCCGGAGCCAACGCGGGCCTACATGATGGGTTTTGGCGGCGGCCGTGTGCCCATGGTGCTGCACCATCACTGTCCGAACCTGACCATCGAGTCGACCGAGACCGACCGGGTTGTCGTTTCACTGGCAAAGAAATATTTCGGGATAGCTCTGGATGACCGCATGCCGGTCTTTGTTCGGGAGGGGCGAGAGCATCTGAAAGACCAGCCGGCTGGCGTCCGTTATGACGCGATTTTTGTGGATTGTTTCACTGGAGCGGGCCTGCATCCGTATTCATTATCCACGACAGAGTTCTACGATCTCTGTAAGGCCCATCTCACCGATGGCGGGGTCGTGGTTTCAAATCTGATTGCGACGGACTCGATGTTTGGCCGCAAGGTCAACACCTTCGTGAACTCTTTCAAGCACGTGTGGCACTTCGAGAATGAGAACGCGGATGTGTTTTTTGGCGGTCACCGCGATCTTAGCCTCAATGACCTGCAACACAAGGCGGAGGAACTCGAGAAGCGCCTTGGGTTCGACTTTCCTTTCGCGGAACTGGCGAGCTATGTCCACCCGCTCACCCCTGAGACGACTAAAGACTACGGCGCGCTGTTATCCGATCACAGAGACGCGAACCTGAACCGGGATCTTTCGCGGGACGATCCTATTTTCCGGCACGTCGGCCGCAACGATCCTTGCCCGTGTGGTTCGGGTAAGAAGTTCAAGAAGTGTCACGGGGCCTGAGGACAGCTGCTCGTCAGGACCGTTTCACCGCGCATTCGCTACGGGCGCCAGAATCGCATCTCGGAACCACGCCGATTTTGCCCGCGCCTCGGCCTTGCCTGGGGCCTTGGCCCTTGAACGGTCAACGACCGGCCGATCCGTCGCGATCGAGGGCGGTTACCACGCGCTGGGGCGCATTCGACAGCTCGCCGGCGCCAGGCGAAAGAATCATTCTGTGAACTACGGGACAGGGCCGGGACAATTCCGCCTCAGCCTGGCGCCTCAGCAAAACCTTCACTTTCGGCCGTCCTCACATCTCGCCGCGACGCGCCAACGTACCTCGTAGCGGCCGGGATTTGCCCCAACGGCGGCCGCAGCAGACCGCGACGTCTCACTGTGCCTGCCCGGACCGTGTGATAGACTCCCGTGGCGGTTCTGGGCGGTGAGCGGTATCTGGAGAAACGGCATAGATGGCGCGCGCGCTGGCGGCAACCATAGCTTTGATCCTCCTCACCACTTGCGGCCTCTTCGTGGTTCACCCCTGGTGGTTTCCATCTGCGATTTCAGCCGCGGCCTCGTCCATCGATCACCAGTTTGCTGTTACGTTCATTGTGTGCCTCATTCTCTTCGCGCTGGCGCAAGGCACGATGGCGTGGTTCGTGTGGCGCTATAGTGGCGACCGCCAGAGCGCCGGAATGGGGGGTGGCCGTGGCAATGCGCGCTTTGAGCGTGCCTGGGCCGCGGTGGTGACAGTACTCTTTGTCAGCCTGGGCGTGGTTGGCTATCGAGTGTGGGCGCGAACCACCCTGCAAGGATCCCCACCCGGCACCCTGCGTGTGGAGGTCTGGGGCGAGCAATTTGCCTGGTACTTCCGCTATCCGGGACCGGACGGGCAATTCGGCCCCGTGCACCCCGACCTGATGAACGATGGCACCGGAAACTATCTCGGACTCGACCGCGATCATGACGCTGCTTCGCGCGATGACATCGTTGCCGCAACTCTGACCGTGCCGGTCGGCCAGCCCGTCGAGCTTAGGATGCGCTCGAAGGACGTGATCCATTCGTTCTTCGTGCGCGAACTGCGGATCAAGCAAGATGCCATTCCGGGAAGCGTCTCCGCGATTCACTTCACAGCCGAACGTGCAGGGCAATACGAGATCGTCTGCTCGGAGCTCTGCGGCCTGGGTCACTACAAAATGCACGCGGATCTCGATGTCGTGACGGCGGACGAGTTTCAAGAATGGCTTGTGAGGCAGTCCCAAAGCCAGTGACCGGCACGACGGCGCGGTTTCTACAGGGGGCGCATTACACCATGTCAGAGTTTGGCGGCGCGCTGAACGAGGCGCCAGCCGCACCACGTCATTTCCTGCTCCGCTACGTCTTCAGCACCGATCACAAGATCGTCGGGATACAGTTCTACGGGCTGGGCCTGTTGGCTGTCCTGATCGGAATGCTGTGTTCATCCTTTCTTCGCCTGCATCTGGCCTGGCCCCAATTGCCGCTGCCTCTGATTGGCCACATTTCGCCTGCCGGCGCTCCCGGTGGGGTGATCACTCCCGAATACTATCTCTCCCTGATGACCCTGCACGGAACGTTGATGGTCTTCTTCGTGCTCACGACCGTGCCGCAGAGCGGGTTTGGAAATCTCCTGCTTCCCGAACAGGCTGGCGCCAGCCGGATGGCTTTCCCGCGCCTGAATATGCTTTCGTTCTGGCTGACTTTCGTCTCGTTTTGCGTCCTCATTGGCACTTACTTCATCGCCGATGGGCCGCCGATCAGCGGCTGGACGGCGTATGCTCCGCTGAGCGCCATCGGTTCGATTGCCGGGCCCGGAGAAGGACCCGGTCAAACCCTCTGGCTGATTTCGATCGCCATCTTCTGCGCCGGGGCGATTCTGGGTGCCGTGAGCTTTATCGCAACCGTGCTGTATCGCCGGGCGCCCGAAATGAACTGGATGAGCTTGCCGCTGACGGTTTGGGCGTGGTTCATCACTGCGATCTTGATTTGCCTGTCGTTCCTGGTGCTGCTCGGAGCCGATGGACTTCTGCTTTCAGACCGGCTTGCCGGCACCAGCTTCTTCGTTCCGGCAGGCTTGGTTGTGAGCGACGAATTGCTCGCGCACCGGGGAGGCTCTCCGCTGCTGTGGCAGAATGTGTTCTGGTTTTTCGGCCATCCCGAGGTCTACATCACGATCCTGCCCGCGATGGGCGTCGTCAGCCACGTGCTTTCCGTTTTTTCCCGCAAGCCCGTGTTCGCCTATCGCGAGACCGTCGCGGCATTCGTCGCCATTGGAGCCCTCAGCTTCGCTGTCTGGGGACATCACATGTTCACGACGGGCATGAATCCTTACATGACCATGAGCTTCGCCACGCTGACCATGGTGATTGCGGTGCCCTCGGCCGCGACCACGTTCAGTTGGCTGGGAACGCTGTGGCGCGGCAGGATCGAATTCACCGTGCCCATGCTCTTTGCCCTGGGTTTCGTGTCGATTTTTGTCGCCGGAGGACTCACTGGCCTGTTCCTCGCCCAACCCTCGCTCGACCCCTACCTGCGCGGAACCTACTTCGTGGTCGCGCACCTTCACCTGGTCATGGGCATGGCGGCTGTCTTCGCGATCTTCTCCGCCACGGCGTATTGGTTTCCGAAGATGTTTGGCCGGATGATGAACGAGCGGCTGGGCAAAATCCATTTCTGGCTCACCTTCGTGGGTGTCTATTGCACCTTCATGCCCATGCACTTCCTGGGATTGGCGGGCCTGCCGCGCCGCTACTCGTCGCTCGTC
>JASHQD010000547.1 GCA_030037755.1 Terriglobia bacterium | reverse complement strand
CTCAGATTTCATGCCAGAGCGGCGGCTGCCTCTTCTTATCGTGCGCAAGCGCGAGCCCCAAAACTGGAAATCCTCCCACTGCGCGGGCAAGCGCAATGCGAGTTACGCCGGCGCGCGCCGGGTGTCGAAGATCCGGGGTCGATCTCATATGCGTCGGCACGTGAGAGAACGCGCGCGCCAAAGTTCGGATCGGACTCTGCAGCATTACGCGTCCGGAAACTTCCGTTCCTTTCTTCTCATCTGCGTAATCTGCGTAATCTGCGGACTAATCTGCGGATTATCGCTGTCGTGCGCAGCCCAGTCGCCGCCGCGTCCACCCCGTATCCAACAACCGCAGTCTGTCAAGGATCTCAATGGCGCGCAGGTAGGGACCGCGATCGAGCTGCACTTCACCCTTCCTGACACGGCGACCGACGGCGAAGGTCTGACCAAACCACTCGAGATCGACATCGTTCGCGCCATCACGCCTCCGGGCGGGAACTCACGCGCTCCTGCCTCCGAAGCTCCGCTTGCCACTCTGCGAGGGACAGATCTTGCTCGTCACACGTCCGCCGGCAAGGTGGAGTTCACCGATTCGCTCAGTCGCGACGATTTCCAGCGTCTCGCCGGCAGCACGCTGACGTACCGCGTGCGCGGACTCACTCGCGGCTTCCGGGGGCGTCCCATCGAGAGCGCTCTCTCCAGTCCAGCCGCGCTGCCGCTGCTCGATGTTCCCGAGCCACCCTCCGGCTTGTCTGTGGAAGAGACAGCCTCCGCGCTTCGGCTCCGCTGGTCGGTGCCCACCAAGACCGTTAGCGGCAAAGCGGCGGGTCCGGCCGACGTGTACCGGATCTATCGGAGCGATACGGGCAAGCTCGGTCCCTATCATCCTGCCGGCGAATCTCACGATGACACGTTCTCCGACGCGAGCTTCGAGTTCGGCCAGCTCTACGCCTATCGGGTGCGCGCGGTTATGGTCGAAGCGGGTCACAGGGCCGAGAGCGCCGACTCGGACGCTGTGGAGATCGCCCCGCGCGCCGTGTTTCCGCCCGCGCCGCCCGCAGGCCTTACAGGGCTTTACACCGCCAATGGCGTGGAGTTGATCTGGAACCCAAGTCCGGCGCCCGAGCTTGCAGGCTACAACATCTATCGCGCGGCCGCCGGCGCATCGCCCGTGAGGCTGAACACCAGCCTGTTGCGTTCGCCTCTCTATCGCGACACGGCCGTGACTTCCGGGGGCCGTTATACGTATCGAGTCACGGCAGTCGATTCCAACGGCAACGAGAGCGCGCCTTCTGCGGAGATCGCGATCGAGGCGCAGTAATTCCGACTCTTCGGCCGCAGCCCGCATTGTGCAATACTCGCTGACGTGGCTAAAACTCAAACCATTCGGGGTGACCTTATGCAGCGACGCAGATTCATGACCGCATCCCTAGCAGCATCGGCGCTGGCCGCCAGCAAGACTACGGCAGCGCGCGGCGCAACTCCGCAGAGCACCGGCCCGGGCACCTCCGGCCGCGAGTACTACCAACTCCGCCGCTACCAGTTGCGCTCCGGACCGCAGGTGAAGCTGGCGAACGGATATTTTGAGCAGGCGTTCATTCCCGCGGCCAATCGGCTGGACATCCGGCCGGTCGGCGTGTTCAATATCGTGACCGGCGATCGCAGCCCGTCGCTTTACGTTCTGATTCCCTCGACGTCTCTCGAGACTCTGGTTCATCTCGACTCGCGACTGGCCGCCGACGGTGAATACTCGAAGGCCGCCGCCGAATTCCTCGAAGCCCCGGCGACCGCGCCGGCGTACGAGCGCATGGAAAGCTCGCTGATGATCGCCTTCGAGGGCTGGCCCAAGCTGCAGATTCCTTCCGCCACCGCGGCGCGCGGCCCGCGTACCTTCGAGCTGCGCACCTATGAAAGTCCGAGCGACCGCGATCACGTCAGGAAAGTGGAGATGTTCAACAGCGGCGAATTCGAGGTCTTCCGCCACGCGGGATTTCAATCCGTTTTCTACGGCGATACGCTTGTAGGCTCGCGCCTGCCTCATCTCACCTACATGCTCGCTTTCGACGATCTCGCCAACCGCAACAAGTTGTGGTCCGCGTTCGGCGGATCGCCGGAATGGAAGAAGCTCTCGAGCGACCAGCGCTTCGCGTTTGAGGAGATCGTCAGCAACATCACCAACGTGATCCTGAGCCCGGCCGGCTACTCGCAGATCTGAAAGCGGCCAGGACGCTTTCTAACCAGGCACCGCGGGCACCGATGCGGCCGCGCTCGATCGATGACGTTCGGCCACCACCGTCACCTGCATGTCCCGCGCGAGACGCACCACCTGCTGGACCAGGCTCGGCCGCAGCAGGCCCAGGCGCGAGTGTTTCCGCGGGCGCGCCAGGAAGATCTGGGTGATGCGGTTCAGCCGCGCGAAATCCACCAGCGTTTGGGCCACGTCCTCACCCTCGAGCACGCGCGTTTCAATGCGCAGGCTGCGGGCGAAATTCAAATGCTTCTCCACCGCCTTGCGATCTTCAACCGGAAGATCGCCGCGGGAATGCACGTAAGCCACGAAACAGTCGGCGTGAAGATAATCCGCCACGCGCTTGCCGCGCCGGATCAGGCCGGCGCTGGCGGGGTCGCCCGTGACCGCAATCAAAATGCGGTCGTGCGTCTCGGCGGCCGAGGCCGGTGCGCTACCCGGCGCGCGTGATTCCACGGCCGCGGGTTCGTCGCCATCCTGGGCAATGAAACGCCCTTCCACTTCGTGCGCGGTCTGGCGCAAGGCCAGCTCGCGCAGGGCCGCGAGGGTCGATTCCTGAAAGAAGTTCTGGGCGGCGATGCGGGCTTTCTCGGGAGAGTAGACAGCGCCACGCTTGAGGCGGTTCAAAAGCGCGTCCGGCGGCAGGTCCACCAGCACGACCTCGTCGGCCTGCTGCACCACCCAGTCGGGGATGGTCTCGCGCACGCGTACGCCGCTGAACTGCCACACCTGATCGTTCAGGCTTTCCAGGTGCTGCACGTTCATGGTGGTGACCACGTCGATTCCGGCGGCGAGAAGAACCTGCACATCCTCCCAGCGTTTGGCGCGCTCCGAACCGGGCACATTGGTGTGGGCGAACTCGTCCACGGCGCAGGACTGCGGATTCCGGCGCAGAATGGCGTCGGTGTCCATCTCCTCGAAGGTCACGCCGCGATACTCGATGCGGCGGCGCGCGATCACCTCCAGGCCTTCCACGCGCGCGATGGTGTCCTTACGGCCGTGCGGCTCGAAATAGCCCACCACCACGTCCACGCCCTGGCGCTTCAGTTCGTGCGCCTCTTCCAGCATCTTGTAGGTCTTGCCGACACCAGCAGCATAGCCTAGAAGAATCTTCAGGCGCCCCCTGGCAACCGGTTCCGGCATGGTGGATTCTCCTCACGGCCCAGCGTCGAAAGAGTCTGGGGACTTGCGGCGAAGCACTCATCTTTCTTGCGGCAGGGCTCGGAAAGGCCAAGCCTTTCCGCAAAGGCACGGCGGCAAAGCCGCAAATCCCCCGGCAGGAGCTTCAGGGCCGGGCCCTATTGCGGAAACACCCGCACATCGATGCCGTCGGCGTCGCGGATCAGGTGGTCGACAGGCCCGCCCAGAGTGCGCTCCAGCCAGTTCTGGCGGCTCCCGTGCCCGGCGAAGATCTGGGTCACGCCCCGCGTTCGCGCGAACGCCAGAAGGGTGCCGGCCGGATCCTCGCCGTCGAGAGCGTGGACCTCGGCGCCGGCTTCCCGGGCCAGTTTGAGATTGCCGTCGAGCGTGGCACGCTCCTCCGGAGCGAGGTCCGGGCGCGCCACGTAAGCGGCGATCAGTTCGCCGTGAAACCGGCGCGCGTTCCGGCTGCCGCTCTCGATCATGGGAGCGGCGTCGGCGTGCGGCGTGATCCACACCAGAAAGCGCTCGTTCGCGCTCCAGATCTGCTCCATGCCGTGTTCCAGCAGATAGCGCTCCAGTTGATGGTCCACCACGTCGGCAGCCAGCAACAGGGCGATCTCACGAAGTTGGGCAAGCTGTTGCTCGCGGCGCAACCGGCTGGTTTCATCGCACGGGTTTTCGATGCTGATGCAGGATTCCGGCGGCGCGTCCACAACCTCGATCTCGGTGGCACGCCCGAGGAAGGCCTGCGGAACGCTTTCCTTGACCTCGCGCCCGCGGATTTGCGCCACCCGATCGCGCTGTTCCTCGATGTACTGGAGGTTCACGGAAGTGATCACGGAAATGCCGCCTTCCAGCAATTCGTCCACGTCCTGCCAACGGTGGCGATTCCGGCACGAGGGCGGATTGTCGTGCGCCAGCCCGTCCACCAGGCAGACCTGGGGGTTGCGCTTCAGGATGGCATCCACATCCATCACCGGGACGCCGTCACACATGCGCAGCGGGATCACTTCCAGGCGGTCGAGCAGCGCCTTGGCATCCGGCGTGGATTCCAACTGAGTGGCGCCCACCACCACATCTTCCCCATTGCGCTCGCGGCGGCGCCGGCCCTCGTCGAGCATGCGAAGGGATTTTCCGACTCCCGATGCGTATCCCAGGAAGACCTTCAGCTTCCCTCGCCGTTCCCGCGCCTCCTCGGCCATCACTTTGCGCAACAGTTCGTCCGGGTCGGGCCTTTCCGGACGTAAGACCAAATTCTGAGCCATCGGCCACCTCCCCATTCCATTATCGTTGAGGCGCGGCTGGAGCGAAAGGCCGGCGGTTTGCCGGCACGGCCTTTATCTCTCCGTCGCGCTACTTCAGCACGGCCCCGCCGTCAACGGTTTCGACCCAGGCATCCCACTCGGGACGGTCCTCGC
>JASHQD010000546.1 GCA_030037755.1 Terriglobia bacterium | reverse complement strand
TCCGCCGACGGTCTCTACCTACACGCGCCTCACTCGCGACGGTTCCGAAAAAGACTCCAGCAGCGCGGTGCTGACGGACGGGCTGAATATCTATTACGTGCAGCAAAACGACAAGACCCTGGCCGTTTCATCCGTGTCGAGCCTCGGCGGAGAACCTGCGGCTGTCGCGACGTTCTCTACCGGAGTCGAACTGGAAGATATCTCTCCTAATCGTCATGAACTTCTGATCCGCCATCAGGAAGGCCTTTGGCGCCAACCCGTGCCTGCGGGTCCCGCGGAAGAGTTGCCAAATTTCACTTCAATCGGTGCGGTCAGCTTGTCCACGGACGGCCGGATGATGGTCTTTAGCAAGGGTCACTCAATCTACCGTGCGAAGGCTGACGGGAGCGATCCACGCAGAGTCGTCGACATCTCTGTCGCTGGGATCGAGGGACTTCGCGTTTCGCCGGATGGCAAGGTGGTTCGCTTCACGGTCGTGTCCGGTAAAGACAGAAGTCAATCGCTTTGGGAAGTCCGCCTCGACGGCAGTCATCTGCGTCCACTGCTCCCGAATTGGCCCGAGCAGCAATGCTGCGGCAATTGGACATCAGACGGTAAGTACTTCTTTTTCGCGAGTTACATGAGTCCGCCTGCCTTCGCGCACAACCAGATTTGGGCGCTGCGGGAAGGAACGAGCCTTTGGCGCAGAAGCACTCATGAGCCCGTGCAGATCACCCACTCGTCACAAGACTTTTCGTTGGCCGTTTCCAGCCGGGATAGCAAGCAGCTATTCGCTATCGGTGTTGAAAAAACCGGCGAGCTCATGGACTATGACAATCACGCGCGAAGCTTTGTGCGCTACCTCGATGGACTCTCTGCCGCATGGGTTACTTTTCCAGCCGACGGCCAGAAGATCGCTTACGAGAAGTTCCCCGACTCTACGCTTTGGGTAGCGAACCGGGACGGCAGCGGCGCGCGCCAACTTACCTTCCATCCCATGGTTGTGGATGGTCTTTCGTTTGCGCCTGACGGGAAAGAGATCGCATTTCGCGGCCAGACACCGGGAAGACCTTTCAAGATCCGCTTAATTGCGACTGATGGAACGGAACCGCAAGGTCACGACCTGATTCCGGACCATGATCAGGAGGAAGGCATTCCCACATGGTCGCCCGATGGCAGCAAAATCGCCTTCGGCGACGTGCCCCGCCCATTCGGGAACGACGATGGTACCCACGCCATCCGCGTCTTCGACCTCCAGACCCATAACCTCTCTTCGCTGTCTGGGTCGCAAGGGCTTTGGAGCGCACGCTGGTCGCCGGACGGACGTTACATGGCCGCCCTGACGATCTCCATCCCCGAAAAACTGGAGATCTTCGAGTTCAAGAGCAGCAAATGGCGCGACGCGGGTAGTGGGCCCATTGACGATCTGACCTGGTCACATGACAGCGCTTACATCTACTTCAACACCCTGGGCTCTGTGACCGACAACAGCGGAATCTTCCGGGTGCGAGTAAGCGATGGAAAGCGCGAGAAAGTGACAGGGTTCGGAAATCTACGGCGGGCAGCACCTTGGTGGAGCGGGCTCACGCCAAACGACGAACCCCTCATCCTGCGCGACATCGGCACCTCGGAAATCTACGCCCTGGACGTGGACTGGCCCTGAAGGACAGTGGCAAGTGGCGAGTGGCAAGCGGCAGTCGATTGATGCGCGGCTCGCCCGTTGCGGCTTGCGGCCGAGATGCTCGTTGTGGCGCGGTCTCCTGACCGTGCCGCCCTCTGACTGAAAGGTCTCCCTACTCGATGCCGGCTGGGATAATGGGCGGCGGGCACGCCGGAGGCTGGAGCGGAGCAAAAACAAAGCAACTATTACCCAAAACCGCATCTTGCGCGGACGCGGGCGAGTGGCGTATACTCAGCAGTTCCTTCCAGTGCATTGGCAGGATGATTGAGGCAAGGAGCAAGACCGGTATGTCGAAGCTGATTCGAGCACTGACGAGTTTCGCAGCAGGTGCGGCGATCACGCTGGCGCTCGCGCCTGGAGTGGTTCGCGCGCAGAATGCTTCGAATCAGCAGAACAAGCAGAATAACAGTCCGCAGAACCAGCAGAATCCTTCGGTGCAGGCACAGCAGGAGGCTCCGGGCCAGCAGCAACAGAATCCGACGTCGAGCCCCGTGCCGCCGAATCCCGAAGGCGCTTTACCTTATGAGCCGCCTCCGGGTCCGCCGCCGGCGAATGTGTCGCCTCCGAGCTATCAGGACCAGTACGAGAATCAGACGGACAATCAGCAGCAGGCCCCCGAAGTGAACCAGTTGGAGGACCAGGAAGAGGGTCAAAGCCAGGGCGGCGGTGCGGCCGGCCCCTCGACTGGAGCGGCTCAGAGCGGCGCAACCGAAGGGCCGGACTACCTCGGCCCCGACGGATTGCCGAATCCGCCGACGTGCCAGCAGCAAAGTCAGCATCAAAATTGCAGTCAACCGGGGAGCGGAAGTCCGCCGGTGTAAGCTTTTGTGGTTCCGGCCGGACTGACATTCGGCCGGGTCGGCTGCGCTCGCAGCCCCGCTTTTGAAATAGAATCCATCCCGAAGCGGCCATCGCTTCGGCCGGGTATCCTACCGTGGCCGTCCAAGGCCAATTCCAAAAGAAACTCACTGCCGGGCCTGATGCTATTCTGCACGCCGTGGTGCGTGCGGCGTCGCGCTCCGGCATTAAGCCACAACAACAGGAGGGATTATGGGAACCGCTGCGTTTGAGTACTATCACGCCAATCAGGGCGTGTTTCTCGAAGGATTGAAGGACCTGCTGCGCATCCCCAGTATCAGCACGCTGCCCGAGCATCGGACGGATATCCGTCGCGCCGCCGATTTCCTGGCTTCGGAGCTGAAAGGCATGGAAATGCAGCAGGTGCAGTTGATCGAGGGCAAGGACGGACAGAATCCGCTGGTATACGCCGAGTGGATGGGCGCGCCCGGCAAGCCCACCGTGCTGCTTTACGGGCATTACGACGTGCAGCCGCCCGATCCGCTGGACGAGTGGAAGTCGCCGCCGTTCGAGCCTGACGTTCGCAGTGGGAATATCTACGCTCGGGGCGCGGTAGACGATAAAGGGCAAGTCTATCTGCTAGTTAAAGCTGTCGAGGGATTCCTGAAAGGATCCGGCCAGCTTCCTATAAATATAAAATTTCTCCTTGAGGGCGAGGAAGAGGTGGGCGGGGAGCACATCGAAGCTTACGTCAAAGGACGTCCGCCACTCATAAAATGCGACGCGGCGGTGATCTGCGACACAGAGATGTTCGCGCCGGAGCTCCCGACGATCACCACCGGACTGCGCGGCCTCGTCTACACCGAGGTCGAGGCGCGCGGCGCCGAGCACGATCTGCACTCGGGCATGTACGGCGGCGCAGCGCCGAATCCGATGCACGCCCTGGCGCAGATTATCATGGGACTGAAGGGCGCCGACCAGAAGATCCGCATCCCGGGCTTCTACAAGCGCGTCACCAAGCCCAGCAAGGCGGAACTCGCGGCGTGGAAGCGGCTCCCGTTCAACGAGAAGAAGTTCATGAAAGGCGAAATGGGCGCGACGGCGCTCGTCGGTGAGAAAGGTCCGAGCGTGCTCGAGCGGCTGTGGTCGCGGCCGACGCTTGAAGTGCACGGCATTCGCGGCGGATTCACCGGCGAGGGTGCGAAGACCGTGATCCCCGCGGCCGCTACGGCGAAGATCAGTATGCGCCTGGTGCCGGAGATGGATCCCAAGGAAGCGATCAAGCAATTCACGGCCTACGTGAAGAAGCTCACGCCCAAGGGCATCGCGACCAAGGTGCGCGTGATCAGCTCGGCGCCGGCGTCGGTGGTCTCGACGGAGAATCGGTTCATCGAGGCGGCCGCCGAAGCCATGCAGCAGGTCTTCAAGAAGAAGACCGTCTTCATGCGCTCAGGTGGATCGATTCCGATCGCCGGATTGCTGCACGAAGAGCTCGGTATCCCGGTGGTGATGATGGGATTCGGCCTGCCGGACGACAATCTGCACGCGCCGAACGAGAAGTTCCATCTGCCGAATTTCTATCGCGGGATTGAGGCGATGGGACGATACTTCGAGCTGCTCGGGCAGTAGCTGCGCGGCGGCTCCAGGTTCAATAGCGGTCGGTGTTTTCCTTCCGCGGCAGGCTCGATCCCGATACCGGCACGGGCCTGCCGCAAAACTCCGGACGAGCCCATCTCACCTCGACGGCGACACTCTCTCTCCTTGCGCGGCCTGCTCCGCAGGGAAGCGCGTGAGATACGGAAACAGCGGCGTGACCTCGAAGGGCATCTTCTCGCGCGCCGATACCAGCGCCATGGGTTTCGCCTTCACCATTCGCGCCGCGTCGTTCCAGGGATCGATTGTCACACGAGCTCCGAGGGGAAGCGCGGCGATCTGATCCACCTTGGTTCTCTCCAATTGTGGAGCGCCGTTCATGAGCGCCGCCATCCGCCGTACGTGATCTCCCTCGACCAGCCGGCTGCCCAGGTGCGCCCCAAACAGTTCGGGCGCGCTGGGCGCGACGTTGGCCATGGCCCTCAGGAAAAGTCCTGCCCTCCCCAGCTGCTCCTTATAAGGTGAATTCTTGAGCAGCTCGACCGCTTTGGTATCGGCTGCTTCCTCGTCGTGTTCGCTCGGTCTGAAGTTCAGGTAACGGAGAAGATCCTCATCCTTGACCATCAAGCGGTCTTGGAACGCCCATCGGGTGCTATCGATGTTGACCGTCTGCTGAAGCACGATGTGCGCCAGCTCGTGCGCCAGCATCGCCGCGAGTGAAGCCTCGTCCGGCAACACGTCGATCAGACCGCGGCTCAGAATAATGGTATTCCCGACCGCCAGTGACTCGATCGTGGAAGTCAGCAGCAATCGGCAGTGAATCTCAGGCAAGTTCGCGAGGTGATTGCCCACGATGAGGTTGTTGACCACGGTTTCGAGCACCTTGTCCATGGCGCCGTGTGGAGCCAGAAGACCCGCCTGCTGCAGGCGGTCGAGAACGTTCTCCTCCGCTTGCTCCTGCCAGGCGCGTTCGCTCGCGACCGGCGAAGAATCGCCGGCCGAGTCGCTGGAATCCCTGACATCGGAGGAAGAGTCGACCGCGATTCGAGTCATTTCCGACTGGCGATTGGCGGTCTGTAACCCGTAGCCCCAGAATCGAATCTGCGCCCGGAATCGCAGGGTGCGATCAAGGCCATACTTGACTCCGGTCTCTTCGCTGTATGCGTAGACCGGAAGCCAGAGGCCCGGCTGGACGTTTTCGCGCCAGCTGTCGAAATGGTAGTACACCGAATTTGCCGGTGCGGGCGTGAAGGTACCGTTGAAGCGGACGATGTTGTAATCCTGATCCTCAACCCAAATGCGGCCCTCGAAGAGCCCGACATCGGCGCGATGAGACAGCAGCCCGCCGCGCGCGCGGTGCTTCGGCCTGACGTCGAACACGAGGCAGCGCAGATCGCCCAGAAACTCCTGGCGGACGAGCTCGAAATCGTAATGCTGGCGGTCGAACCGGGCGTTGTCCATCGTCAGGCTGAAGAAGAAGGTGGTGGGCGAGAACTGCATCGAGAAATAGTGCGAAATCGGCGCGCTGGCGTTCTTGAAGAGACCGGTGCCCGGCCCCGCGCCCTTCAAGAACGATCGCACCACCACGGCCTTGTCGTGCTGAAGCCGGACCTGTCCAAGAAAATAATAGTCGCCGTCCGGCACCGCGCCCAGTTCGGGGTCCGGGCGCACCTTTTGAAGATAAACTTCCATTCGCGGGCTGTAGTTCTGCAGATTCTTGATCAACTGATTCTCTCTCTGAATGAAGCTGTCGATGACGCGAGAGAGTGCCGGAGATTCCCGATTGACCTCCGAAGACGGTGCCGCCTCGGTTTGCGCCGCCCCCGCCGTGGAGCCGGAAGAATCCGGGGAAGGCGCTGGCGGCAAATCAGTCTCCTGTATGGGGCGCTGCGCTTGAGCGGTCCAGGCGCCAAAGGTTATGGTCAGAAAAGACAGAACAGCGACCCGCCAGTTTGTTCTCGACATTTTCCCCTCGTTCAACTTGACGTAGGGGCGGCCCTTGTGGCCGCCCTGGGCAGGCACGAGGCCTGCCCCTACGTCAAACCGGAGTCAGAGAGGCCGTCTTCGGGAATGTTCGCCTCGAACGCGATATCCGGCGTCGAGCGGTGAGCGTGGACCACTCCGCGTCTCCACAGAATTGGAATCTTCGTTGTCAGAAAGCGTATTCAGAGCAGAACCAGTGCCAAAGTGCTGGCGCCGTCAGCTCCGAAGCACGCCGTGCCTCAGAACCATTGCACGATGGGAATTAAGTTCAATCCAGACTTACGAATAGGCGGCGTGTCGGCTCCGGACGGCCTGACTCCGGACCGACCGGCTCCGGACTGGCTGACTCTCAATGCACGTCGAGGTTCGTTTGGCCTGAGTTGCCCAAGGAAGAATCGACAAGGAGCGGGAAAGAAATGCGAAGTGCATCGGCCACCGGCGGGATGTGTACCGCTAATGCCGATGCGAGCATCGCGGGCGGGGATTCGGATCCTGACTTCGGACGATTTTCTGGCACGGATGTAAGCGGATCAGAGGCCGGAGGTTACTCCGGCCCCTGACCTCGCTTCATTCCAACACTCGCTGCCTTGGGAACCCTGAAGTCCGGTGACGCGACGCCTAACCCTGACCACGGGCCCCGGACGCCTGACTACGGCTTCACGCGGAAGACCACGTTGCTCTTCAGCGTGCCGCGCGGTGTAAGCACCTCGACCCTGCCGGTGGTGGCGCCGCCCGTCAAGCACCGCCCCCTCCATTAGAGGCTAGCGTGGTTGCCTAGTGAACGAGAAGAGTAACACTGGCGCTTTTCTGCGCGCCAAGGCTCTCTGAGGTTGCGGTTATCGTCAGCCGGTAGGAACCGCCCTGCGCCGTGCTGGGAGCGATCGCCGTGATCGCGGCGGAAGCCGCCAGCGCCGGATTAAGC
>JASHQD010000545.1 GCA_030037755.1 Terriglobia bacterium | reverse complement strand
CGGCAAAAGGTACCAGGAAAATGAACAGCTCCACGCACACGAATGCGTGCTGATGTTTGTGCCGATCGAAGGTGCGCTGGCGGCAGCACTGACGAAAGACCCCGAGCTTTTCGTCTACGGATGGGATCGGCGCGTCGTGCTCGTAGGTCCTCCCACGCTGCTGATGACCATGCGCACGGTTGAGTCGATCTGGCGCTGTGAACAGCAGGTCCAGAATGCGCAGGAAATCGGCCGTTTGGCCGGCGACCTGTGCAACAAAGTAAGCGCGACCCTCATCGATCTGAACCAGGTCGCCGAGACGATCACCAGTGCGGTAAACGTCCAGAACGAAGCGGTGAAACGCCTGTCCTACGGAGAAGACAGTGCGCTCGCACTCGGGGAACGCATTCGGAGTCTGGGGCTAACGGCCCCACCGGCGGCGCCACCGATGCTTGTCGACGGCAGTTTGGTCGCAGCGCCCGCCCAAGATTCCGGGGAACACAATTCACCGAACGTCGACGAGTTCCCTGTAGAAAGCGGAGAAGTGCAAGTTTGAGGGCGACTGAGGTCCCAGGAATCAAACGCTATTGACCTGACCCCGGCAAGCCGCGACGACTGTCGCGGCCGGAAGCCCGCCGGATGACGGCGTCCATCCACTACCCCGACATTCCGCCTCTTGGCGACGACTTCTTCGCCAAGCTGAGAGCGCTCTCGCCTCCCACAAAGAAGCAACTCACCGCGCGCCTCGACGCCGGCGTGCTTGATTGGCTCAAGTCCCAGGGGAACAGCTATCAGACGCGGATCAATCGAATTCTGCGCGCGGCCATGGAAGGCCAGGCCTCACGCTAGCCTTCGAGCCTCCCGCCGCTCTCTCCGTCTTGCCCTCTCGTCTCCCCAGACCTACGTCAGAGTGCTATTGCGCGAAGCCCTCCAGCGCGAGGCCCGCCGGCGGTAGCGCCAGATTGCGATACAACCCTCCGAACATTGCTGCGCCCGTAATCCTCTTAAGCAAAAGGGGCAGATGTGAGCCGACAAAGGCTTGGTCGCACGGCCTCTTGACCGTGACACCCGCTGGACCTGCGTGGTAGGCTGAAGGGACTCTGGCAAGGCCAGGACAATGACGGAGACCTTCGGTCGGGGCTGTGGCGCTCTCTGGCGAGGGCCCGTCACCGCGAGTCCGGGTAGGTCCGTTGCCGTGCATCGTCATCTTCACCAGTCGGTGGTATCGTCGCTGGCTATATGAACGGTATACGCTCTGCGTGAACGGGCGTACGTCTGTCCGCAGCAGGGATCGCCTCGCCTAACGTCGCCATGATGCGTTGGTTGGCGTCGGCTGCATGCTGACGACGAACCTTTGGCCCGCATGCCGTTGCCATTGACCCGAGCGACGCACTTATCTCGGATCAGACAGGGGAGAACAATGCGTCGGATACTCGACTAGCATTGATGGCCTTCGGTATCGACCCAGGGGGCGGTGGAGGATGAAGACACTAAGACTGGCCTTGATGGTATTGGGGGCGCCCGCTTTGACTTTGCTCGCCCTTCACCAACTCGGCGAAACGCCTATTGCCAGGGGGTATGACACTGGCTTTCATTGGAGAGTGGATGTCGTGAACAGCCGGTTGGTCCTCAGCGTTCAACCAGAGGGCGATTTGAGTTGTTGGGTGCGGATCAAGATCCCCCAAACGAAATCGCCGCTGCGCGCATGGACATCGGCAAATGACGAAATTCAAGTTCGCAAAGAATCGGATGAGGGTGGGGACCAACGGATCGCCTTGGAGGGAAAGAGCCAGAGCCCGCAAGGCAAATTCAACTGGCCGGCCGGGGTGGACGTCTACGTTTCCACAAGTGACGGGGCGGCTCTCCGGGTTGACGACTGGTACGTCTTTCCGAGCAATAAGAGCTTTGACTCAAAGCAAAGGGCTTGTTGGAGAGGGACCTTGTTTTGGATTGCGACGGTTCTCCTCTTAGTGGCGCTTAGCGGGGCTGTTTTGGAAGGGCTCGACAGGTTGCGGCCGAAACGGGAGCGGTTCAGCCCCGAGCTTTGCGTCAAAGGAATAATCCGCAGTGTGGAGGGATTTGATAGCCAGGAAACGGAAAGAATGCGCGGAGTATTAGAAAGAGTACTTATCGAGGGTACGCGAGTGGAGGATGCGCTTGCCCCGCTACCGTTCAGCAATCCTCACAAGGCGCAGCAGTTTTGGATCAGGACTGCCGGGCAGTTTCGAACCAAGTTGGAATTCTTAATCACGGAGCTCGCGAGATATTGGGACAGGCTCAAGGTCAAACAGTGATGTGGGAAAGACTGATTAGGCGCCTCGAGGCTGATCTCCATGCCAGGCAGCTCCCAGGGAGTCTCGAGCCTCACGATGAAGAAGCATGGATACTTGCTGCCGGCCTCATCAATCGGCGCGCCAAGACGCTGCTGAGAGCTAAGTTCGATCTCAATCCGGAGGAGATGGATGAGGTCATCCAAGACGTCTTGCTTAAGCTCCAGTCCCTCGACACAATGCAACGCGTGCGGGCTGCAGGATCCCCTGAAGGTTACCTGGTTGTGATGATACTTAACACCGCCAAAGACAGGCTGCGTCGCCGGTCAGTTGAGCGCGATCTGTTGACAGAGCTTGGCGACGAACACATTGCCAATGAGGAAGAGAAACCCTCAGGCCGGTTGAGCGAAGCAGCCCAACATCTCAGACAAGTACTCAAGTCGTTAAGCGACGACGACCGAGAACTTCTGCATCTGAGATTTTGGCGCAATCTGGAAATTCGAGAGATAGCGGAGGTGCTCCAGATCTCGTATTCTGCCGCCGCGGTCCGGCTGTTCAGGGTAGTCAAGCGGATCTCAACCCTAATGGAACAGCGATAAGTCCTGCGTTGTGAAGATGTTCGGCGATTGGCCGATAAGAACTGTAAACCTCGCTCGTCTCCATTATAGGAGGGCAACGACTAGTACCGAACTTTGGGAGGAGGCACGGAGTGACCCAACCAGCAATGCAACCAGCGATGGAACCAGAAGGACCTGCAGCTCACGTCAAACCAGAGTGGCGCCAGGCGTTTTCACATTTCGTGGAAACCGGCGAGGCCAGCAAGGATTTCTTGGTGTACTTAGATGGCGACGAGGATGCCCAGCGTGCTGTGGAAATAGCGTTCAAAGCTCAAGCTGCAGCGTTTGAAAGTCTTGCCGATGAGCTGAAGAAGGCTCCGGCCGGGGCTGGTGAGCCCGAACACCGACGAACGGAAGACGCGGCCTTTGTGCAATCGCTTTCTGCCAGGGTAGCCGATACGATCGAAAAAATCTCGGACCTGCCCGCAGAAAGGCAAGAGGAAGCGTTAGACAAAGCTGCCCTGTTTCTAAGGACTTCACCCAAGCGTTCCGCTCTGCGCTGCGCGGTGGAGAGATTAGAAAAGGCGCTGTAGACAGTTGCATTCAGCGGCGGCCTCGGGCAGGGCCTCGTTGTGGCACCGTCTCGACCATGCCACACTCTCGGCCGAAGGTCTCCGCACCTATATGAGCCCGGGCAAAGCGGTGGCACGGTCAGGATCGTGCCGCAACGAGGTCAAGACAGTGGTCTGACGCGTCATGCTCCACTTTCCCCGACATCATCGTCCAGTCACTTCGTTTCGGCCAGTACCCGCTCGCGTTCAAGAGCTTCGTGGAGCAGTGACTTGATGTAGGTCTGGTAGGGCAGACCCTTGGATTCAGCGAGCTTCTGAGCGAGGGCGATATCGGGTTCCGGCAGCCGGATGGAAAGCAGCCTGGACAGCACGCGATGAAGAGGGTGCTCCGGGTGTTGGTGGACCCTCACCCATCCGGCCCGGTCCTTTATCTCCGGAATGTCACTCGTATCGATCTCGTCATCCGGCAATGCTGCGGCTCGTTTCAGACGCTCGCGTTCCGTCCTCGTTATTCTGCGGTTTTCGATCTGCTCCACAGTTCTGGTGACGATTTTCGCGAGCTTTTCATTCGCTTTCCTCATACAACTTCCTTTCGGCGGGAGTTGCTGATTCCGGTGAAGGCGATCACCGATTCCGATTTG
>JASHQD010000544.1 GCA_030037755.1 Terriglobia bacterium | reverse complement strand
CCGCATGGCCGTGTTGCAGGATCCCGCCGGCGCCGCCTTTTCGGTATGGCAGCCGAATCAACACACGGGCATCCGGATTGGCGGCGTGGAAGGCACGCTGTGCTGGGCCGACTTGAGCACGCCCGATCGGGAACGCGTGGAACCGTTCTATACCGGCCTGTTCGGCTGGTGGTTCGGCAAGGAAGACGAAAACCCCGCGCATGCCTACTGGCACATCAAGAACGGCGAAGAATTCATCGGCGGGATTCCGCCTGCAACCTACCGCAGTCCCGGGATGCCGGCGCACTGGCTGGCTTATTTCCTCGTCAACGACGTTAACGCGTCCGCGGAAAAAGCAAAGGGTCTCGGCGCCCAGTTTTACGTGCCGCCCATGCCCATGGAAGGGGTGGGAACGATCGCGGTATTGGCCGATCCTCAGGGCGCGAGCTTCGCGATCTTCCAGCCGTCCCGGGATCGCAAGGAGTGAAATCGCCACGGCTGCGGACACGATTCCGGGAGTGTTATTTTAGCCCTTGACAGAGCCTTTGACGGCGAGCATTGCGTCGGCAATGCGCACCGCGGGCATGATCGCGGCCACGTCATGCACGCGGACGATGTGCGCGCCGGCGAGGATGGCCGCCGTCACCGCCGCGGCATCGCCGATCTGCAGCATTCCGAGCGCGTCCGAGTCGATCGGACGTCCGGCCTTGACGAGCTTCCAGGGCCCGCTCGACGCGCTCTTCGGCGCGGGCCGTGCCTTGGGATCGAGGCCCTCGCCGGCCGCCACTGCCTGCACGAACGATTTGCGCGACGCGCCCACGAGCAGCGGTAATTTGAAGCGCCGCAGGTTACCGAGCATCGAAATGATCTCGAAATTCTGGCGGCGCGTCTTGCCGAATCCGAGTCCGGGATCGATGATGAGCTGCGAGCGGCGGACTCCGTGGCCGAGCGCCTCGCGTATCGACCACGCAAGGCCCTGTCCGAGCGATCGTGCGATCGAGCGCGCGAAGGGACGGTGCTGCATGGTTCCGGGGCGGCCGCGCATGTGCATCAAGATGAGTGGAACTCGCGCGCGGCGCGCCACGGCGGCGAGTTCCGGATCGAAACGCAGTCCGCTGACGTCGTTGACGATCGAAGCGCCGGCGCGAATCGCCTTGTCGGCTACTTCACTCTTCGTGGTGTCAATGGAGATGGGCAGCGACGGCGCGCGACGGCGGAGTTCGCAGATCACGGGCAGCACGCGGGCAAGCTCAACTTCGGCCGGCGCCGGCGCCGAACCGGGACGCGTGGACTCGCCGCCGATGTCGATCCAATCCGCGCCCTGTCGCATCAACTCGAGGCCGTGCGCGACGGCGGATTTCGGCTCGAGGTAAAGACCGCCGTCCGAGAACGAGTCCGGCGTCACATTGAGCACGCCCATGACGAGGGTGCGCTCGCCGAGGCGGACCTTGCGGCCGCCGACGTCAAGACTGAAGATTGGCCGATTCATCGAGAAATGGTGAATTGTGAATGGTAAATGGTAGTGAATGGTGAGTCATGAGTAGCGACTGACAGCGCTCGGGACAAGCCTGCTACTGCGACTCACAAGTCCCGAGCCACTATTCACCATTCACTATTCACAATTTCCCCCTCATCCGCCAAACAACTTCACATACACAACAGCACCAAGAACTCCGCCAACAACCGGTCCGAGCACGGGAACCCACGCATAGGCCCAGTCCGATCCGCCCTTGCCCGGAATGGGAAGCAGCGCATGCGCGATGCGCGGCGCGAGGTCGCGCGCCGGATTGATGGCGTAGCCTGTGGGGCCGCCGAGCGAGAGTCCGATCGACCATACGAGGACGCCGACGAGCAGCGGCGTCAGTCCACTGTCGTTGGCGGGCTTGTAGGATCCGAGCGCGAGAACACCGAAGACGAGCACCGCGGCGCCGATCGCTTCCGTCAAGACGTTTGCGCCGTAACGCCGGATCGCGGGCGCGGTGCAGAACACGGCGCGCTTCAGGTCGGGGTCGGGCGTTTCAGCCCAATGGACAAGATAGGTCAGCCAAACCAGCACAGCGCCCAGAAACGCCCCGAGGAACTGCGCGGCCACATACCCTGGCACGCTGCTCCAGGGGAATCGTCCGACCGCTGCGAGACCGAGCGTGACCGCAGGATTGATGTGCGCGCCGCTGACGCGTCCTACGGCGTAGACCGGCAAGGCCACCGCGAAGGCCCATCCTGCCGTGATCTCGATCCAGCCAGAACCTTGCGCCTTGGACTTGCCCAGCAGAACAGCGGCGACAACGCCGTCGCCCAGCAGCACCAGCAGCGCGGTCCCCACCAACTCCGCCACGAAGGCGTTCATCCGTCCTCCCGCCGAATCCGATTACCAACGGCTGCGGTCAAGGAGTATAGCGTTTTTCGGGCAGTTGTCGAGGTGGGAATGATTCGGCGTGCGCGAGAAGACAGCGGCGGGAAGCAGAGTGGGTGACAAGTGGGGCCTCCTGCGACCGGCGCTTGTCACCCGCTCATGGCTAACGAACTAGCGGCGCCAACGGCCCGCAACAAACACGTAGCCTCCGCCGACGCGCCGGTAGCGAGGAGCGACCCAGACCATGCCCGGCCGCGGGGGACGTACCCATCCGCCCGGAACCCAGACATAAGCTCCCCCTCGGTACTCATGCCATCCCTCACGCCACACGAACCCCGGACCCGGCGCTACGCCGACGATGCCTA
Source organism: Terriglobia bacterium (assembly GCA_030037755.1). GTDB lineage: Bacteria > Acidobacteriota > Terriglobia > UBA7540 > UBA7540 > Gp13-AA77. The sequence goes on along the minus strand of JASHQD010000544.1, from coordinate 10,812 downwards.
CGTGTACCGGCCGCGGCGGACCGACGCGAATCACGACCTGCGCGCTCGCGATTCCCGCCGTCATCAGAAGCGCGAACATCAACATGTAGAATTTCTTTGCCATCTCATGCCTCCGCAAGAATCAAGTTTTGGCGCGACTCGCGCCGGAGCCTAGTCTGCCAGTTTCGAATCGCGGAACCCGGCTCCTCAGAATCCGCTCGCCTAGGAGGTTAGCAAATCTAACGCCAAAGTAAGGGTCATTGCAAGCCGCTGGATTCCCAAGGATTACCCATGCAGCCTGCTGGCTCGAAAAACGGCTTGGCCGAAATAGAGCACCAACTCGTGCGTGAAATGGTGCAAGGTTAGGAGCGAGGGACCCTTAAGTCGTAAAGGGTGAATGATGAGTTGGAATCTCACCATTCACCTTTTCCGTGATCAAGCCGGTTGTGGACGTTCGCGGCCGGGTGATGACGGCGACGGCTGAGGCTTGAGCACCTGCGTCGTCTCCGGCTCGGGAGGCTTGGGAGGCGCCGGCTTCACAATCTCGGGCAGCGGCTTGCCTTCGACAAGCAGTTTCACTTCGTTGGCATCGAGCACTTCGCGGATCAGCAGCGCATCGGCGATGCGCACCAGCGCTTCGCGGTGCGTAGAGAGGATGTCTTTGGCGCGCTGATAGCCGGTCATGATCAACCGTTTCACTTCCTGGTCGATCTTAATGGCGGTGTCTTCGCTGAAGTCGCGCTGGGTGGCGAGATCACGCCCGAGGAAGATCTCGCCCTGATTCTTTCCGTAGGCTAGCGGCCCGAGATCCGACATGCCCCACTCGCAGCACATGCGGCGCGCGAGTTCAGTAGCCTGCTCGATGTCGTTGCCGGCTCCGGTGGTGATGTGATCGAGGAAGGTCTCTTCCGCAACGCGTCCGCCCATCATAATCGCGAGCTGGCTTTCGAGCTGGTCGCGGGTGTACGTGTGCCGGTCGTCGAGCGGCAACTGCATGGTGACGCCGAGCGCCATACCGCGCGGGATGATCGTGACCTTGTGCAGCGGATCGGCGTGCGGAACCATCAGCGCCACCAGGGCGTGCCCGCCCTCGTGGTAAGCGGTGTTCTTCTTCTCCTCATCGGACAGGATAAGCGACTTCCGCTCGGCGCCCATCAGGACTTTGTCTTTCGAGGACTCAAAGTCCCACATCATCACTTGCTTGCGATTCTGCCGCGCCGCCAGCAACGCCGCCTCATTCACCAGGTTGGCAAGATCGGCGCCGGAGAATCCCGGGGTGCCGCGCGCCAGCACGGGCAGGTCAACATCTTCGCCGAGAGGAATCTTCTTGGTGTGGACTTTCAGGATGCCCTCGCGTCCGCCCACGTCAGGCCGTGGAACCACTACGCGACGATCGAAGCGTCCGGGCCGCAGCAGGGCTGGATCAAGCACGTCGGGCCGGTTCGTGGCTGCAATCAGGATCACGCCTTCGTTCGACTCGAACCCGTCCATCTCGACCAGCAAAGCGTTCAGTGTCTGCTCGCGCTCATCGTGCCCGCCGCCGAGTCCAGCGCCGCGATGGCGTCCCACAGCGTCGATTTCATCGATGAAGATAATGCAGGGCGCGTTCTTCTTGCCTTGCTCGAACAGATCGCGGACGCGCGAAGCGCCTACGCCCACGAACATCTCCACAAAATCGGAGCCGGAAATCGAAAAGAAAGGCACATTGGCCTCGCCGGCGATGGCGCGCGCCAGCATCGTCTTGCCCGTTCCCGGCGGTCCCACCAACAGAACGCCTTTCGGAATGCGTCCGCCGAGTTTCTGGAATTTCTGCGGCTCGCGCAGAAACTCAATGATCTCCTGGAGCTCTTCTTTGGCCTCATCCACGCCGGCGACGTCTTTGAACGTGACTTTCTTCTGCTGGCTGGAAAGCAAACGAGCGCGGCTCTTGCCAAAAGAGAGTGCCTTGTTGCCGCCGCTCTGCATCTGGCGGAAGAAGAAGATCCAAAAGCCGACCAGCACCATGATGGGCAGAAGCAGGTTGCCGACCCAGGTCAACCAGGGGCTCGCCTGGTCGCTCTTCACGCTGGTGCTAACACCTTTGTCGATCAATGACTTGTAGAGGTCAGGGTAATTCGCAGGAATGGTCGTCTTGAACTTGGTGTTGTCCTTCTTGAGGCTTCCGCTCACATCCGTTCCAGCGATCGTGACGTCCTTCACCTCGCCGTTGCTCACCATGTTGGTGAACTGGCTGAAGTTCAGCTCTGTAACCCTATCGCGCGTGCTGCTGATCCACACCTCCCACAGCACCAGCGCGGTCACGACCATGACGACCCAGAAGATTATGTTTTTGACTGCCGAATTCACCACTGCCCTCCCGGCGCCTCAGCGCCGCCCTGCTCTAACTCTTTGATGCCTATCGGCCGAATTAGTAGCAATCATCGTTCCGCCTACCCGCTACTTGCCTTGGCCGCCGATGTGCTTCTCGCGGATGATTAACTCCCTAGCATTCTGCCTTCCAATCGCGCCAACCGAACCAAAGCCTCTAACCCAAAGGATCACGCCGGCGGATTCCAAAACCGGCCACCAAGGCCGCTCCGCAACCGGAATGCGTCGCCTCTGAAACATTTCCTTCAGTTTTACCGGCTTGAGTTTTCCCAAGGCATGGAAGCGATCCCCCGCACGCCAACTCCGCAGAATCAACGGAGCCGCCAACTTTGAAGAGCCCAACCACACTGCCTCTCGTTTATTATACTCCCCTTCTCGCTGATTCGCATCCATTTCATCTTCATCGGCAAAATGAAAGGCCAGCCCGAAGCCCAGTTCCGGAATAGCGATCGTGGCTGGCGGCCGGATTGGATGGGCGAAACCCGTAGCGCGCCTGGGGGTATCTTGACGAGATGACGGGTCCACCCGGCTGATCGCCAGCCACCCGAACTCTTTGCGCGCCTCTGCCCCCGCGCCGAGAATAAGCCGTTTGCCGCCTTGACCCTGTGCCGCGAGCCGGCGCAAATCCTCCATCTCGGTGTGGCTGATCGCCACCGGTCCGGCCGCTCTGCCGTGCCGCTGGACCGCCTCCGCCACCATGTTGCGGAGCATGCGAAGCGCAACGGCCGGTGGAAATTCGCCGAGTCGCCGCACTGGAATCCGCAGGGTTCCACCTTCGCGGTGGACCCAGGGCACCGCCCGTTCCCGCGCCTGCTGGTCGATAAAGGCCTCGTCGTCGCGCGCCCGATCTGCGAATCCGGCAAGCGTCTCAATGACTTGAGGGTTAAACTCGCGCTCCAGAAGAGGCAGCACAAGCTCCCGGAGCCGATTCCGCGCGAACCTCGTCTCCCGATTGCTGGCGTCGACGCGAAAATCAAGTCCGCGAAGGTTCAGTTCAGCCTCCACCTGAGCGCGCGTCAGCATCAGAAAAGGCCGCACAATGCCGCCTTCGAGCACCGGATGAATGCCGCCCAAACCTCGCGTGCCGGCGCCACGAAGCAGACGCAGCAGCACGGTTTCGGCCTGATCGTTCGCCGTGTGAGCAGTGGCAACCTTATCCACTTTGCCTTGGCGGATCAGCCTAAAGAAGAATGCGTAACGCAAGTCGCGAGCCACAGCCTCGAGATTGCATTTCCTGCCGCGCGCGACCGCGGTCGTCTCGGCTCCGGCGCCGTGGAACTCGACTCCGAGTTGCCGCGCGCGCGCCCGCACGAAATCCTCATCGCCATCGGAATCGGCCCCTCGCAGGCGATGGTTGAAGTGAACAGCAGACACCGTAAGACCGGCTTCCCGGGCGTAATCCACGGCGAAGTCAAGCAGGAGGATTGAGTCGGGTCCGCCCGAGACGGCGATACCGATCCGCTCGCCAGGCTGGAAAAGCCGTGAACGGCGCATGAACAAACGCCATCGAGGGTAAACAGAGGCCGCTTTCGGTGTTCTTGGGGACTTCAATGCCGGTCTGCTTGCACTTTCCTCGGGTCTTCGAGATGCGCCGATGTCCGAAGTATGCCTGTTTCGAGGGGTTGGGTCAACTTTGGTCATCGCGAGGGAGTGACTCGGTTTGACGTAGCGCCGGCCTTCAGGCGGGCACACAGATTCCCACCTTCCCCAAAATGTCGGCCTGAAGGCCGGCCGGCGCTACGTCAATGGTGCCCGTCATAAGCCTGACGTTCCTCCTTCTGCCGCAGCTCGGTCAGGATCGGATGGGGTTCCAGCCAGATCGCCGTACCCGAATTGCGCAACTCCCGGCGGAGTCGACGGAATCGGCCCTGCCACTCCGGGTGGTACCTCCCCTCCGGGTCCAGGCAGTAGCGAATTCGTTCCCAGAAGCGCGGACGCCCCAGCGGGTAGATTCTGGAACGCAGCCCGGTTTCCAGTTCAGGCCCCATTTCAGGGCTTATCTCGGACCCAGGACCGGGTACCGGCCTGCCCCGCATGAGCTCCGTCATGAACCGCCACTCCCAACCGCGCCGGCGCTGGGCGTAGAAGACGAGTCCAAACCGCGCCCAAGCGTCAGTTTCGCTTCATATCCGCGTGATTCCAAAGAAGCTTTCAGCTTTGTCCCGGAGCGCTGCCAGCTTCGATGCGCGCACCACACGCAGTTGGCCAAGCGATCCATTTTTTCTCGAAACTGGGGCCGGAAACCGTGCTTCCCAGGCAACGCTCGAAATTCGAGCTGTGGCGACGCTCTCGCAGCCCATTTTCCGCAGGCTCCTCGGGCCACACAGTCTCTTTGGACCCCTTGAGCCTCTGCGGCCCGGGGACAGCGAGCGTGGACTGAAAGGTCCGGGCGATCCGGCCTCGAATCCCGCGCCACTCCGCCTCGCTTTGACGGTATCCGGCGCGGGCGAGCTTTTTCGGGCAGATTGTCGGCGTACCGGCCGTGCTTCAGAGGATTCAGCGCCACACGAGCCTTACCTTGTTCTGTTCGGGGGCCGGTTGATTTCAAGGCATTGGCGCGGCGAGCCATCAGGGAGGCGGGAGTAAGTCTTCGGGGGTGGAGGAGCATATAAACCTTACAGATAGTCCTACCGTGCCGCAGCCTGGCACAAGACTAGCTAAATGTCAAGATAGTTTAATTGTATTACCTAGGCTAGATGATCCAGGGTCTACGACCACAGCCTTAATTAAGTTGGTTATATTCCGGCTGAGTAGATGTGTCCAATTAAGACGCCCGCGGAGAGCATCCCGGACGCCATACTTTGGTGGACTATACGTCCGAGCAGAATAGATCGAGGCCTGCTGTTTTAAAAGAAGTCATTAACATTTATTGCGGATGTCAACTGAAGGCGATTCCGAATATGCCCACGCCTGAATTCAGGCGCATCGCCCGCATGAAGAGAAGTCATTAACCCAACTGTTCCTGTCACATACCTGATGTCACGAAAAGTGGCACAATACGCTGAGACCGTGATCTTTTGACGACTCATTTTTAACAATTCTTTCAATAATCATATTGCTTATTGTCAAGCAAGGCTAATCTGTTATATAAGGGTGCCGGGCCAGAACCGCTTGTCAGCAGGGTAGGCGGACTCATCAGACGCTTTTTAACCTACACAACGTAAGACTCGGTCGGGATTCGAAAACCAGATCGGCAAGATGCCTCCGCGACGGCGCGGTAAAGCAAGCGCTTCTGAAAGCGGCGTCGCGCTCCGGAATCACAGCTGTGTGCTGCACTCCGAGGCGTTGCGAGGACGGGAACGAAGAGGTCTGGACGGCGGGTGGCCGGAAGCCAAACCAGGCCAACGCGGCAAATGAGACAAGTGACGAGTGGCACCTGTCAGCAAAATGTGATCTCGCGCCGACGAAGAATGGCGGAGCAGGATACAGCAGCAAAAGAAGACAAACGATCCAAGAAGAATTTCATAGCAGGGCGGAGTTAAAATGCTCAAGATAAATCAGGCCCGTTTCCGGAGCCTGCTTTTAAGCACGGTTTTCCTGGCAGTTACGCTGGCGGGCGCCGCGGGCGCCGCGAGTAACCCCGTTCCATTCATCAGCCAGGTTTCGCCGCTCACGGTAGTGCCGGGAGACAGCGGCCTTTCACTTATCATAAGCGGCAGCGGATTTGTTTCCGGCGCGGTGGCTTACTGGAACGGCAGCGCCCTCAGCACACAATACGTTTCGGGGTCCCAGCTCTCCGCCAGCGTGCCGTCTTCAGATTTGTCGCAGCTGACCACCATCGCGATCACGGTCCAGAACCCGGGAACGCAAAACTCAAACGTGGCCTACGTGCAGGTCGGAAACCCTGAATCGAGCCTTGGCTTCGGCGGTCCTCAACTTCCCAGCAATGGACAGGCCTACTCCGTTGCCGCGGGTGATTTTACGAATGATGGCAAGCTCGACCTGGTGTCCGGCAACACGGCAACGAGCTCCGTTTCGGTGTCGATTGGCAATGGCGATGGAACCTTCGGATCTCCGGAGAGCTACGCCGTGGGGTCCACGGAAGCGGCCTTCGTAGTAGCGGCAGACTTCAATGGCGACGGCAATCTGGACATCGCCACGGCCGCAAATGGAGCCACCAGCGTGGTTTCTGTCCTCCTCGGGAATGGCGACGGCACTTTCCAGACACACCGTGATCTGGTAATAGCCTCGAACGAGATTCTGACAAACCTGGTGGTTGCGGACTTTAACCGCGATGGCAAGCTCGACCTGGCGATTTTGGGGCAGTCGAACACAATCCTGGTCGCCCTCGGCAACGGCGACGGGACCTTTCAATCTCCCCGCAGCTACGCCGTTGGAAACGACGCCGAATGGGCGACAGTCGGGGATTACAACGGGGACGGCAATCTCGACCTGGCGGTCGCCAATTACGTCGACGACACGATTTCGATCCTGCTCGGAAACGGCGATGGCACCTTCCAGTCACAGTTGGTTTATCCCGCCGCGCCCAGTCCTGGATCAATCGTGACGGGAGACTTCAACGGCGACGGCAAGCTGGATCTGGCGATGGTTTCACGCACCAGCAACAGCGATGTTTTCGCGGTGTCGGTAATGCTCGGCAACGGCGACGGGAGCTTCCAGCCGTATGTCCAATACACGACCGGCGATGAGCCGGGCCAGATCGCGACCGGCGATTTCAACGACGACGGCAAGCTGGATGTGGCCACCATCAACGCCTGTGGCGACGATCCGAACTGCGGCCCCACCAGCAGCGCCACCGTCTCGATTTTGATCGGCAACGGCGATGGCACCTTCCAGACCCACATTGATTTCCCCTCGGGATTGGCGGCGAGTCAGCTTGTGGCGGGCGACTTCAACGGCGATGGCCGAGACGACCTGGTTTCAGCGTGCGGAATGATGTCTTTGCTTCTGCAGACAACCGCAACGCTTTCGTCCGGGACGCTGGTGTTCGGCATCCAGGGCGTGGGATCGGCCAGCACGCCTCAGTCCGTCACCCTGACCAACACTGCGGCCACGCCCCTTGATATCAGCAGCATCATGCTGACCGGTTATGATCCGCAGGACTACTCCTTCACCACCAGCTGCGGCAATGTCCTGGAAGCCGGAGCCAACTGCACGATTTCAGTAACGTTTGCGCCGACGGTTGCAGGAACTCGCACCGCGCTTGTTTCCATCTCGGATAACGCTTTAGGGAGTCCGCAGAACATTGCGCTCACCGGAACCGCCTCAGCCTTATCGGTATCGGTCAGCCCGGCCGCGCTCAATTTTCCCACAACTCCTGCGGGACGGATGAGCACGTCCCAGGTTGTGACCGTGACCAATACCGGTAGCGCATCACTCGAGATTTCCGGCATCGCGCTGAGCGGCGATTTTCTAGACTCCAACTCTTGTCCATCGAGCCTGGCCGCCGGCGAGGCGTGCACGATCCAGGTGCTCTTCAAGCCGACGCAGGCCGGCACGCTGACCGGCACGCTCACGATCAACGATAATGCGCCGGGCAATCCTCAGACGGTCAGCCTCAGCGGAAACAGCAGCTATCTCGGGCTCTCGCCCACCAAGGTCAACTTCGGCGACGTTACGGTCGGGCAAACCGCGCAGCAGACGATCACGCTCCTCAACGCGACCAACAAGGCTCGGCAGATCGAGAGCATATCCCTCGGCGGCATGAGCTCAGGCGAGTTTTCCCAAAACAACAACTGTGGTTCGAGCCTCGGGCCTGGTGCAGATTGCCAGATCACGGTGACATTCATGCCCGGCCGGACGGGAACGGCGATAGCGATTCTGCAGGTCGCTGGTGGAGGAGGCGTCGAAGCGGCGACTTTGTCAGGTACTGGAAATTAGGAGTGTCGTGCGATTCATGAGGAGAAGGCTTTTGCATCGCACTGTTCGAGGCTAGCGAGGCACCGGCAGGGCCAGGTAAGGTGAGTCGCCGCAAGGTGGCTCACCTCGTCCCACTGAAAGCCGAAAGCAGCTACCAAGTTCAAGATATCGTGGCGCCGGCGCCGCGCCAGGCTGCGCGCTCGCACGCGCAGACGCATTCTGTTGTTCTGTGTAGCTCCGCTCCCGGGGAGAGGGCGGAGTTGTGGTCTCTGCACAGCTTCTGAAAATCTGCTTTGAGTATCCGCACAGGGTCTCGCCCTCGCGCCGGCGAGCCTCTGCGCCGGCGTGGGAGAGCGTGCCTCCTGCGCCCTGGGGGGAGCGTGAGCAAATTAACCAAGCCTTGCTCAGCATCATTTTCAATACTCGCCATCATCTGTTGTTGTGCATTGAATTCAACCGCGAGCACAGCGGGCAACCAAGGCCCGAATGAACCGGCATCAACCTATTATGTTGCGATGGATGGAAACGACTCGTTTGCCGGTACCTTGCCGGTCCCGAACAGCGAGGGCACAAACGGGCCCTTCAAAACCCTTACGCGGGCGCAGCAGGCGGTGCGCTTCGCCAAAGGCGCCGTCGAAGGGCCGATTACGGTTGAGATTCGCGGCGGAAATTACTTCCTCAGCGCGCCCCTGAGCTTCGCAGCCGCCGACTCGGGAAGCGCCTCACAACCGATCACGTGGGAAGGATACCCGGGCGACCCCCAGCCTGTAATCAGCGGCGGGGTTCAACTCACGGGCTGGCGAAGTTCGTCGGGAAACATGTGGGTGCTGACGCTCCCGGCATCATTCCAGAACTTCGAGGCGCTGTATTACAATGACCAGCGCCGCTTTCGCCCCACCACGACCTCGACCTACCTGACGCTGAATCCCGTCCTGGTATCACAGCCGGAAACCAACTGCACGGAGGTCTACGGTTCCGAGTACCGCTGCTCCGACCGTTTTCAGTACCAGCCGGGCGATCTCTCCGCGGCGTACCATGACATCACCGACGTAGAAATCGTCAGCTTCGAAAACTGGACCGTAAGCCGCATGCGCCTGCAATCGGTCGATCAGACCCAGCAGATCGCCTATCTGACCGGAAACGTGCAAACGGGCAAGTATTACGGCTTTATCGCGGGGCATCGCTATCTGGTTCAAAATGTCATGGAGAGCCTTGCGACGCCCGGCCAGTGGTATCTCGACCGCGCAACCAGTCCGTGGACGCTCTATTATCTGGCCAATCCCGGGGAGAATCCGAACACCGACACGGTGATCGTGCCCCAACTTCCGCAGGTACTCGTCGCGTCCGGCCTGCAGTACGTGACGTTCACGAATCTGACTCTTGCCCACGACGACTACACGGTCCCATCAGCCGGGCTTGCGGGCATCTCCGGAGAGACCGAGGTACCGTCGGCCGTCAGCTTCAACACTTCGAGCGACATCACCCTGAACGGCGTCACCATCGATCACACGCAAGGTTGGGGTCTCGAGTTCGAGGGGACCGCCGCGGAGGGCCAGGGTAACACGGTCAAGAATTGTCTGCTCTACGACCTCGGCACCGGAGGCTTGCGGCTCGGGCAGCTTGCCGGCGCGAAGGACACGGATTCCACCGTGGCGCAGTACAACAACATCTCGAACAATATGATTTTCAGCGGAGGCCGCTTCCTGCCCGGCGGAGAGAACACGGGGATTTGGATCGGCAGCTCACATCACGACACGGCGAGCAACAATGCGGTCTACGATTTCTATACGGGAGCCATTGAACTCGGAGAATCGCCCCGAGGAGAACCGACATTCACTCACGACGACGTGATCGAGTACAACCTGCTTTACAATCTCGGGCAGGGCGTCACCAGCGATATGGGATGCTTCCACGCCGCCAGCGCCGATAACACCGGCAACGAGATTCGGAATAACCTCTGCCACGACGTGACGAACGATCTGAGTCCGGTCGGATATGGCGGGAACGGAATCTATCTCGACAATTCCACCCAGAACGTCACCGTGGAAAACAACCTGGTTTACCGGGTTTCCGACACGGCTCTTTTCTTGAACGACGGCTCCGCGGGGAATATCGTCACGAACAATATTTTTGCTTACGGCAAGTACGGAATGCTGCGGCGGGGCACGACGGGCGGACCCGGCGACTTCACGGCTACCTACAACATCTACTACTACGATATCGGAGCGTTGCAGAATCTGCCGTCGAACTGGAGTTGCGCCAGTGACTGCGCGCAGCAGTTTACGATGGACTACAACACCTACTGGGTGTCATCGGGCACTGCGAGCGAGTTCATCACCACGGTTGCGGGAAATCCGAATCAAGTTGCGAACGCCTACAATCTGGCAGGCTGGCAGGCAGCGGAAAATGAGGACATCCACTCGCAAGACGCGAACCCCGGCTTTAGCGATCCAGTCTACCCGGCCGACGATTACACGTTCGAGGGTTCGCCGCCGCCTGGATTTGTTCCCTTCTCGACGGCCGACGTCGGTCCCACCGGCTTGAGCGCCCCACCCACTCCAGTCCCCGAGGCATTCCCGCTCCAGTTGCTGAATCAGTCGACGGGTTTCTAGAAGACACTGTAGCGGCGCTGTCCTCAGCGCCGGG
>JASHQD010000543.1 GCA_030037755.1 Terriglobia bacterium | reverse complement strand
CTTGGGATCGAAGCACGCTGCCTTCCCTCCAAGGGCAAAGATCGCGAGGCTTACGACCGTGAACTGGTGGCGCTGCTGCAGAGTTTTGCGGTCGATGTGGTGTGCCTGGCCGGCTTCATGCGCGTCCTCAGCCCGTATTTCATCCGCGCCTTCCCTGCCCGGATTCTGAACATTCATCCCGCCCTGCTTCCGGCGTTCCCCGGCCTCGAGGCTCAGAAGCAGGCTCTCGATTATGGCGTGAAGTTCGCGGGCTGCACCGTGCACCTGGTCGATGAAGGCGTGGACACGGGACCGATCATCTGCCAGGCCGCGGTCCCGGTGCTGGACAGCGACACCGTCGAGACGCTCTCGGCGCGGATTCTGAAAGAGGAGCACCGGATTTATTCCGAGGCTATCCGGCTGGTTGTGGAGGATCGGGTTCGAGTGGAAGGCAGGCGTGTAATTCTCATGCCGTGATCCCAGCCTCGGCCGATCCCGCGGGTTGCGGGCGTGCGAGTGTGATAAAATATCATACTAATGGCAACCGAGAAAATCGCCATCACCGTCGACAAGACAACGCTTGCGGAAGTCGACCGCTGCGTGAAAGATGGTCGCTTTCCCAATCGCAGCAGGGCCGTCCAGTTTGCGCTCGCTGACATGCTGGCCCGGCAGAAGCGGCGGCGGCTGATCGATCAACTCCGGAAGCTCGATCGCGCCGAAGAACAGGCACTGGCTGACGAGCAGCTCAAAGGAGAACCTCCTTGGCCCGAATACTGAGGGGCGAGGTTTACTGGGCCGATCTCAATCCGGTACGCGGCCGGGAACAGGCGGGAAAACGACCGGTGCTCGTGATCAGTCACGACGTCTTCAATGAACATGGAACGGTGATCGCACTCGCGCTGACCAGCCAGCCGCAGCGTGTGCAATTGCCGCTGGCGCTTCAGGTCCAAAGCATCGATCTACCTCGGCCCTCATGGGTGAAGATTTCCCAAGTGCGCACGCTTTCGACCGAACGCCTGGGAAGCTGCCTGGGGCGGATTAGCGCGGCTGAGCTTCAGGACGTGATCGAGGGGCTGATCGAGATCGTCGCCTGAATCGGACGGAAGCACTGACCGTTAAGTATCGGAATGACCATCGACGAACAACTCGCTTATCTCACGAAAGGCGCGGAAGAGACCATTCGCGCCGAAGAACTGCGCGCGAAACTCGAGCGTTCCGCGCGCACCGGCAAGCCGCTGCGCGTCAAGGCCGGCTTCGATCCCACCGCGCCCGACATCCACCTCGGGCACACCGTCCTGATCCGCAAGATGAAGCACTTTCAGGACCTGGGGCACACGGTGATCTTCCTGATCGGCGACTTCACGGGCTTGATCGGCGATCCTTCGGGGCAAAATGTCACCCGCCCGCCCATGACGCCGGAAGAAGTGGCGGCCAACGCCGAAACCTATAAGGCCCAGGTGTTCAAAATTCTCGATCCCCTGAAGACCGTGATCGATTTCAACAATCGCTGGCTGGGTAAGTTATCTAGCCTCGATTGGATCACTCTGTGTTCGCGCTACACGGTGGCGCGCCTGCTCGAACGCGACGATTTCAGCAAGCGCATGAAAGAACAGCGCCCGATCGCCATCCACGAGCTTCTCTATCCGCTCTCGCAAGGCTACGACTCGATCGCGCTCGAAGCCGACGTCGAGCTCGGCGGCACGGACCAGAAGTTCAATCTGCTGGTGGGACGGACGCTGCAGCATGAGTACGGCCAGGAACCGCAGGTCATCATGACCATGCCGATCCTGGAGGGCCTGGACGGCGTGCAGAAGATGTCGAAGTCGCTCGGCAACTACATCGGCATCAATGAGCCCCCGGCCGAGATGTTTGGCAAGCTGATGTCGATCTCCGACGAGATGATGTGGCGCTACTACCTGCTGCTGACGGACATGACGCCCGCCGAGATCGACGAGTTGCGTCAGGCGGTGGCCTTGGGTAGGGAGCATCCCATGGCAGCGAAGAAGGCTCTGGCTCGGCACATCATCGCAGACTTCTCGGGGAGAGAGGCCGCGGAAAGGGCGCAACGAAGTTTTGAAATTCAGCACCAACAGGGCGGCATCTCTGACGTACTGACGATACACAAGCCTTATCCGGCGGGCGAATCCAGGAAACTCTTCCGTATCTTGGCAAAGCTCGGAATATGCGCCTCCAATTCGGAGGCGCAACGAAAGATCAAAGAGGGTGCGGTCTACATTGCGCGAGGCGACTTAGGGCAGCCGGAGTGGCACCGCATCACCGATCCCACGTGGGAGCTTCATGTGGACCCCAAAGCGCACCCAATGGCGATCCTGCGCGTGGGGCGCGAAACTCATCAGGTAGCCTTTCTTTAGGAAGCCGCGCGGTGATGATGGGGGAACGAGCGGGCCGCCACGAGCGCTAGGGCCGTTGCACGAGGTTCAGCCGCCCTTCAACCCGGTCGAGCCGATGGGAAAGATCGCTGATTTGCGTGTGAAACTCGAGCCGCATCTCAGCAAAACCCTGCTTCATCTCGGCCCGAAGGGCGTCAAGCTTCGCGTTGAACTCAACGCGGAACGACTCCATCTGGCGATGATTGAAGTAAGCGCCGAGTACGTACCCGATGACAATCACCGCCGTCGGCGCCCGGAGTTGTGACAGCGCATTCATTCAATCGCACTATAGCACCTCGGTGCGCGCCTCGCAATTACCGGTCCTTGCGACCGCTGGAATTCGGGTGTCGAAAGCGGATATCTCTCATCCAATGTCTCAGCCAACATCAAGGATGGGAGGAAGATCATCATGGCAGATGTGGCCACTACTTTTCTCCACGACCAGCTTGTTGACCGGCGCCAGAAGCTGGCGGCGGTCCTGAACTGGCAGCCGCAAGAGGCGCACCTGGTGCGGCTGTTGAACGATGTGGACGCGGCGCTGGCGCGGATGGACCAAGGCACCTACGGCATCTGCGAGCTTTGCCACGAACCCGTGGAGGCCTCGCGCCTGATCGCCGACCCTCTCACTCGCTACTGCCTCGATCATCTCTCGGCGGCCGAGCGCTCGGCGCTCGAGTACGATCTAGAGGCGGCCGCGGGCCTGCAGCGTGGGCTGTTGCCGCCGGCGGAGACGCATCACGACGGTTGGGAGGTTGCGCACCGCTATCGCCCATTGGGCGCGGTCAGCGGCGACTATTGCGACCTGGTGGCGGATGAGGCGCCCGAGCGCGGTTTGTTCTTCTTTCTGGGCGACGTCTCCGGTAAAGGCGTGGCCGCGTCCATGCTGACCGCGCAACTGCATGCCATTTTCGGCAGCCTGGTCGCGCGGCGCCTCGGTGTCGCTCCCCTGATGAACGAGGCCAGCCACGTTTTTGGCCGCAGTTCGTTGTCTCCCTTCTTCGCTACGCTGGTAGGCGGCCGCGCGGACGCAGGCGGAGCGCTCGAAGTCGCCAACGCTGGACACTGTCCGCCGTTGCTGATCCGCGGCGGGGCTGTTACGCGGATCGAGCCGTCGGGCGTTCCCTTGGGAATCGCCGGTAACGGCGACTATCGCGTGGAGCAGTTGCAGCTTGGTCCGGGTGATGTGCTGCTGATCTACACTGACGGCCTGACGGAAGCGTCCAACGCCGCCGACGAAGAATACGGAGAGGATCGGGTGATCGACTCGATTCGCACCGGAATCCCCGCGAGCGCTCGCGACGCCGTGAGCACATTGCTGCAAGGCTTGGAGCAGTTCCTCGGGACTGCGGGGCCGTCGGACGATCTCACGGTGATGGCGATTCGTCGCAGCGCGTGAGGTCGTCGTTTCAGGGAGCGGGGTCTTGCGGCGCGGCAGTCTGCGCCCGCTTCTTACGCGCCTCGGCGAGCACGCGCGCGTCTTCAGCCACGAGCACTGCCTCCTCGGCTGCATCGTGCACGTCGTTTTTCTTCGCGCCCTGAGCCATAAGGTTGCGCGCTATCCGCAGCATCTGCTCCGCGGTATCGAGCGTTTGCGGGGCGTATTGAGGGGCGCCGGCAGTACGGGCCGCCAGCAGAGCGCGCCGGGCCTCTTCAAAGAGCACGGGCTCGGCTGGGGAGCTTGCCTCGGGAGGATCGCCCGAAAACGACTGTACTCCGATCGGCGTGCGGAGCAGTTCGCAATCGGCCTGCGTCAAGGGCAGTTTCGCCGTGCTGCCGGGCGCGGTATCCGCCTCGAACGCCAGAGCGGAACTCGGCCGGCTGACCGCGAAGTAGGGTTCCGCGGTCACAATGAGGCCAAATCGCAAGGCCCTCGACTTCGTGTGGATTTCACCCGAGCTGCCCGTCAGCTCGATTTCACCGAGATTCGTAGTCCGGCCATCGGAGGTCACCTGCCAGAGCGTGTAGGCCAGATACTGCGAGCCAAGCTTCGACGCAGCAGGCAGATTGCTGAAGGTGGCGTTGATCTTGAACGTGGACTTGAACGGCTCGACTTCAGCCTGGCCGGCGGCGCCCGGAACGAGCGATGTATAGCGGAACGCGATGGTGGTCGTGCCGGCAACGTGGGTGAAATCCATAATCCTGACGGGCTCGGATACCGTGGCGGACCCGGCGATCGCCGCTGGCGTGTTGGGCCCGGCGGATGACGACTGCCCCTGGACAGGGCTGCATCGCGCCGCGGCCGCCGAAAGACAGGTGACGGCGAGAATTGCGGCGACAACCCCAAAGGGTCGCTGGATGCGCCGGAACTTCCCGAGTGAGGAGAGCATGGGTCAAGGGGAGGCGGGCGGAGGAATGGTGAGGTTGAGAACCACGATGCCGCGATCGTCGAGGGAACTGGCGTGTCTCACCTCTGAAGCCTGCCCCTTGTACCTGGCCTGCACCTTGTAGTCATGGTTAGGCTGCAAATCCGTGAACTTGTACAATCCTCCGGCCTCCGTGTAAAGGCCCAGGCTGGTTCCAGCCGTCTCGTCCGTGAGCTCTACGGAGGCGCCGACGATGGGCTTATCCGCTGCGTCGAGCACCTCACCCTGGACCGTTTTGGTGAGCGGCTGCTTTTTTTTGGCCAGCAGGGGAAAGGACAAGGCACAGCAGATCGCAAAGCAGTCTGCAGGGACCAGGAGCAGAGAGCCGATCTCAGGTCGCGGGGATCGAAGCAGCTCGACGTCGCGCCGGAC
>JASHQD010000542.1 GCA_030037755.1 Terriglobia bacterium | reverse complement strand
GGATTTGAATCTCGCCAAGTCAGAGGACGCGCTATGTAAAAAAAATGTACCCGATCGAAGCTGGAACGTGATTTGGAATCAGACGTATAACGGGAAAAATCCGGCCCGGTACGCGGTTTCATCGTCGTAGGGCGGGAGGTGGGAATGAAGCGGACAATGGTAGTCATGTTCCTGGTCGCGGTCTCGACGGCCTCGTTCGCTGTGGCGCGCGCTCAGGAGCCCATGGGCGACATGAGCCATATGCATCACATGGCGATGCCCAAGGCCACGGGCGTCCATTTGGACGTCGCGACTGACGAGACACAGCACGTGTTCACCCTTCGCCTCGGGCCTTTGAATTTGCGCGCGCACGCTGGCATGGATGTTGCTCAGGCGCCCAAACTCGACTGGACGGTGCCGCTGGACGGATGGTTCGTCGCCTACCGGCCAGCGCTGGTGGACGCATCCGGCAACGCCCTCCCCGGACGTCTGCTGCACCACGTGGCGGTATACGATCAGAGCCGCCGGAATTACCTCTGCCCGAATCAGCCCGAACACATTTTCGGCGCCGGCGGTGAAATGACCCATTGGCCCGCCACGCCGGGTCTCGGCTATCGCGTCCGGGAGGGCGACAAAATCCTGGTGGCCACGATGTTCCACAATGACGAAGCCGTGAGCTATCCGCAGACCTATCTCGAGATCAGGATCCAGTATCAGCCGGTCGAGCCGGGCGGTCCGCAGCTTATCGCCGTCCGGCCGGTGTGGTTTGACGTGATGGGCTGCGGCGAGTCGGCATACGACCTGAAGCCCGGGCGCAACGTGACCACGGGCAATTTCACGCTCGCGAGCAACGGCAAGCTGATCGGCGTCGGCGGGCACATGCATGACTACGGACGCGAGCTGGTCCTCGAAGACGCTACCCGGAACCAGAAGATCGCCACGCTCGACGCCAAGCTCGACCCCGACGGCCGCCTGATCTCAATACCGATTGCCCTGTTCGCTCAGACGGGAGGCCTCGAGCTCTCCAAGGGTGACGATATCCGCGTGACGGCGGTCTATGACAATCCGACCGGCAAGTACCTGCAGGACGGGGCCATGGGGATTGCCGTCGGATATCTGATACCGGAAGGCGAGGGCGAGTCCGCGGCACCATGAGGCAGATTGGCAAGTCACGAGGCGATGTGACGCCCGTTACAAGCGCGCGCCAATCCGCTGGGCGATAATTCTAGGGCGTATCCGGACGTTAATCGTTTGGCTATACGCCAATCAGTTGAATTCAGAAGGGGTTCGGGATGAAGATTTCGTCGGTAATTTGCTTTGGAACCAAGACTTACCTCGCCCTCGTCGCCCTATTGCTAGTCTGTCCCTTGACGGCGCCAGCCGCAGATTCCAGCAAGGCGTCGCCGTTTCTCGCCTTGCCCCTGACTCCGTCGGCGATCGCGCCCGGCAGTCCCGCCTTCGAGCTGACCGTGAATGGAACCGGGTTCTCGAAGCAGTCCAAAGTCAACTGGAACGGACGCGCCCTCGCAACCCGATTCGTCTCGGATCACGAACTGCGCGCTGCCGTGCCCGCATCGAATGTAGCCGCCGCCGGCGCCGCACTCGTGACGGTATCAAATCCGGGCAACCGCACGTCGGACGGGGCCTCTTTCGAGATCACCACGCCCGCCGGGAGTGTCAATCTCAGCGGGTCGTCGCTGCCAGTGGGAAATAATCCGAGCGGCATCGTCGCCGGCGACTTCAACGGCGACGGGATTCCCGATCTGGCCGTGACCGAGTATGACAAAGCCAACGGACACCGAATCGCCGTGCTGCTCGGCAAAGGCGACGGCACTTTTCAGCCTCCGGCGTGGTACGAAACTGGCCTGGGACCCTATGCTGTGATCGCCGCCGATTTCAATCATGACGGCAAGCTCGATCTCGCCGTCTCGGACGAATTTGACAACGCCGTCTCGATCCTCCTGGGCAATGGCGACGGCACGTTCCAGCCGCGCAAAGACTTCGTGACACCCACTTATCCGCACGAGCTTTCGGCCGGGGATTTCGACGGCGACGGCAATCTCGATCTCGCCGTTAACGGCTCTTTGAACGGCTTCCTGGGCGTGATGCTCGGCAACGGCGACGGCACCTTCAAGCCCGAGCAGATTTACACCACCACGTGGGGAATCGCCGGCGCCGTGTCACCGGTGGCGGGCGACTTCAACGGCGACGGCAAGCTCGATCTTGTGGTCCTGAGCGGCGAGGGCGTCGGCATGATGATCGGCAACGGCGACGGCACCTTTGCAAAGCCGGTGTATTATCCGGCCGTGCCGGTGGCGGCGTCCGAAGTCGTGGCCGATTTCAACGGCGACGGCAAACTCGACGTCGCGGTGGCAGGCATCACCGGTAAGGGCGGCGGAGGTGTGTCGATTCTGCTGGGCAACGGCGACGGCACCTTACGCGGTCATGTGGATTTCCCTTGCGACGGCCGGCCGAAGTACATGACCGCCGCGGATCTGAATGGCGACGGCAAACTCGACCTGGTGGTGGGCGATGCCGCGACGGGCAAGGTCCACGTTTTCCTCGGCAAAGGCGACGGGACCTTCGAGGAAGCGAAAGATTTCGAGGCGGGCGGCCATCGCGCCCTGTTTGTGGCGGCCGCCGATTACAATCGCGACGGGCGCCTGGACGTGGCGGTGGTCAACGCGGACACCAACAGCGTGTCGGTGTTGCTGGGTGGTGCTCCGTAAGTCGGTGTTCGGGGTTCGGAAAAGGATGGTAGTGTGACATTAGCGCGTTCGAATAGGCGCGGAGCTGCCTGGAGCCCCATCATGGTCGCCAAGGGCGCCCGCAACAGGGGAAAACTGTCCTGACGGTCGACGAACGAATCGAAGCTCTCACCTTCATCCTGGGGCTAATGGCCCGCCGGCAGGAGGATTTCGAGCGCCAAACGCGCGATCGCGGCGCCCAGTTCGAGCGTGAACAGGATGCGGTACGCGAGCGGCAAGCCCGGATCGACGACAACATGATCGTCCAGGGCGAGCTTGTGGCCCGCCTGGAACTGCGCGTTGACCAGATGGTCGCACGCATCGATGATTTCGTCCCCCGCATCGACTCTTGGATCGAGACGGCGAAGACCCAGATCGCCGAACTGCAGGTGCTCGTCCGCACCGCCCACGAGCGGCTCGACCAGGGTCGATAAGGGTTGGGCGTTCGGGATTCGGCCCCGGTGAGGGATGGACGCGAAGAATTATAGGGAGTGGCGACGAACACCGAAACCCGAAAACCGAACCCCGGCCCTACGGCGATTTCGCCTCGCTGTCAACAGCCTCGACCGCGGTCGAGTCGGTGCCGGAGCGCAGGGCGGCATCAAGCCAGCCGATCAGCGTGGAATCGTCAAATTCGCCGTTGTAGCTCAGCATAACCTTGCCATCCTTATCCAGGATGACGGTCTGCGGAAAGTGGCCGGTGTAGTACTTCTTGACGAGAGGAATTTGGGTCTTGATGGGCATGGCCCGGGAGAGGTCGATGATGACGAAGTGAACGCGGTCGCCGTAATCGCGGTACATCTCCACCGTACGCTCGGCCTGGCGCTTGGCGTCGTAGCAAAACTCCCCGTACATGAAGATCAGGTTCGGCTTGCCATTTTCGATGCCGTCGCCCAGGTTGTCGCCCTCGATCACCGGCCCCTGAAAAGCATTCTTCAAAAAGTCGAGCCCGGGCTTCAGCTTCAGATTATCCGCGCCTCGCAGGCGCAACGGCGCGGGTGCCAGCATCAAAAGGAGCGCAAGAGCTGAAGCAATCCGAGATATTCTCATCGGCACGTCTCACCAAATGGCGGCACCCCCGGCCGCGTCTTCTCCCCCTCGGTTTATTGTAGTCGATATCAGCCGCGCTGTAGCGGCGGTGTCCTCACCGCCGCGCCGGGGTGATTGGGTATCTCGGTTGTAGTCGGTATCAGCCGCGCTGTAGCGGAAGAACTCCTGCTGCCAGAGATCGAACGTCAGCGACAGATGGGGAGGGAAATCGCCTTCCGGGGTGATACGGCCTTCGCCCCGCCAGAGGTCTACGAGGCGCTGGAAGAGCGGGGCGTGAATTACGCCATCCGAATCCCGGCCAACGACAGCCTGGAGCGGGACATCGCGGAGTTGCTGCCACCTCCGGAGGGGACACCGAGCCAGCGAACGGGCGGATTTCAGAGGGACAGAGGAAGAGGAGAGGGAAAGGTGCCAGAGGAATCGGTCGAGGCGGGTCAACTCCGGGTCTGCGGAGCTTCAAGAGACGCAAACTCAAGCCGTTCGGCGACCCTCTTCGACTCCGCTGCCGGTTGCGTTCTGTGGTAGCATCGTCGGCGCGCCGTCTAGCGCCTCCACGGAGCTTCCCATGAGAAACCTTGACTGGTGCACGAAAATCGCATCTGCAGTGTTGCTCGGGCTTGGGACGGCAGTGCTCGCGTCCGCGCAAACGTTCGAGACACTGGCCAGTTTTGACAAAACGGATGGCGCCTACCCTTGGACCGGGGCTCTCACACAGGGAATCGACGGGAACTACTACGGGACGACCACGCAATACGGTGCCAACTATGGTGGCACAATCTTCAAAATCAGCGCCGAAGGCACGCTGACTACGCTGTATAACTTTTGTCAAGATACTCCTTCCTGCCTCGACGGCAACTATCCGGAGGGGGGCCTTGCGCTAGCCGCCAACGGGAACCTCTATGGCACAACGAATATGGGTGGCGCCTACGGCTACGGTAGTGTCTTCGAAATTACTCCCACGGGCACCTTCAGCACGGTGTACAGCTTTTGCGCCTTTGGTCATCCTCCCTGCCCCGATGGTTCGGGGCCGGAAGGCACACTGGTGTTGGGCGCCAATGGAAGTTTCTATGGGACAACGTACTGGGGGGGAACGGATAGCGGGCCGAGCGGGTTGGGCGGTACCGTCTTCGAAATTACGCCCGGCGGTCAACTGACCACGCTGTATGACTTTTGCTCTCAACCCAACTGCACCGACGGCGGGTCCCCCTCGGGCGGACTCGTTCAAGGCACCGACGGCAATTTCTACGGAACGACATATGAGGGAGGCGATACAGGTGTATTTCAGGGGGGTAATGGGTGCTCAGTTCCCGGCTTTGGGCCCGATTACCTGGGTTGTGGAACAGTATTCAAGATCACGCCGCAAGGAGAATTTACCTCACTTTACACGTTTTGCCGCCAGGCCAGCTGCCCCGACGGTGCATTCCCCTCAGAGGGCGGAGCGCTGGTACAGGCTGCAAATGGGAATTTCTACGGGACAACGAACCAGGGCGGAGCCAACGTCGTATGCGACTTGCTTGATGTCAACTATAGCTGCGGCACGGTCTTCGAAATCACTCCAGAAGGAACGTTGACCACGCTGCACAGTTTTTGCTCTGAAAACCCTCCGGCCTGCGATGACGGTTTCTTCCCTATCGGAATGCTCACGCTAGGCAATGACGGGAACTTGTACGGGACAACGGGGGGGAACAACGGCGGCAATGGCGAAATGAACCCCGCCTCCTATGGCACAGCCTTCGAAATCACTCCATCCGGCACGCTAACGACATTGCATGACTTTTGCGAACAAAGCCCTCCTGCTTGCACTGACGGCTCGGCTCCGATCGCGCCGCCGGCCCAAGGTACCAATGGGACCTTCTACGGCACCACCGAAAGGGGGGGTGCCAGTGCCAGTTACGGCACGGTCTTCAGCCTGTCGGTGGGACTCGGTCCGTTCGTGGAAACCGTGCCCACCTCCGGCGCGACGGGAGCCGCCGTGACCATTCTGGGAAACAATCTGGCGGGCAGCACAAGCGTCAAGTTTAGCGGGACTG
>JASHQD010000541.1 GCA_030037755.1 Terriglobia bacterium | reverse complement strand
AAGTCGAGGGGGTGGGGACCGACGGATTGACAGGGCGCCTGATCGAGCAAGGGACTGAGTTGGTGTCCGGGCCGGCCCGGCACGATCAAACCGAGGGCAAGGCGGAGCGCTTTCATCGCTCCTGGGAGACCCACTCCGACGCCTTGGGCTGCGCCGGATCCAGGAAGAATGGCCGGGGAAGGCGGGTACCCTTCGAGGGATTCGATTTTCCGATTGGCGTCCCGGCATGCCAGGTCGAGAACGCGGGCACTCCGGCTTCCGCGCCTTTCTCCCGAATCTGCGCCACCAGGATTTCTATTCCGTCGCGACCAGCCCGACCGGATTTCTGCGCCTCGCCCCTTCCACGCGAACGGCGCTTCCGACGGTTGGGCATTCGGCTTTCCGCAGCAGTCAGACTTTCCCTGATCCGACAAAAGTTGGGTTCGCCACCGCCACCATCATCAGCGCCGTCCATCTGGAGCGGTTAGCTTCCTATCCTGGCGACTTCACGCCGAAGGGCTGGTTCCTCGACTGCAAATGTGTCTCGGCAGCTCCTCACCACCCGATTGCGAAGTTCTTCCGACAGCCCTGCCTCTTCCATTGCTTTGCGGAAGAATTGAATGACCCGCGCCATTACATGGGTAAACTTTGGGCCGTCAAAATTCAGCACTTCCCTTGTGATGAAGCGCTGCGTGTCCGTGAGAGAGTCTTGCAGCTGGCCGAGCGCCCAGATCTGCTGGGACAACATCCTCAGCTGCCAGGGCATTGGGGGCTGGTTCCGCAGCTCGAGGATTTCGACGACCATGATTGCCATCTGCAGCGTGATGTGACGTCCCACCTCCCAGGGGTCAAAGTCTCTCTGCTCAAGCAGCCTCTGGATTTTCGCCATTCCAGCGTCCAGGGGCGCATCGAGGGGCTCCTGGGCTGCTGTCCCATCCGAAAGAACGTTCACCGCTTCTCCGTTGTTCACGACTTTCACCTTTCCGACGGGGCCTCATTATCCTGGCCGACGTCCTGATCGTGAGGCCGTGGCCCCAAGCTCGATCTACATTGCTTTACGTAGTCAGAAAAGTGCCAAGAGCTTGGGCCTCTGCTGCCTTATTTCGGCTTCGGCAGCTCGCGAAGTATTGAAAACAAGGCGAATGCGGAGTCGCGGCTCGGCCTGATGCTTACATCCTGGCGCACCTTCGGGCCGCAGATGGAATCGGACTTCCTTGGGCGGGTAAGATTCATCACCGCCGCCGGATTAGTGAACGAGTCAGATCGTTGATCGTCTCCCGCGCCTCCGGGCTGTCGTAACGCACATAGCCCAGCAGGCGCCGCACGTGAGTCCAGTTTTTCTGCTCGATGTGCGTGTTGTCGTCTTTCTTGTCGGGCCGCCCGCGCGTGAATTGAATCTCTTGGGCCTGGCAGTAGCGGTAGAGATGATCGTTGAAGAACTCCGAGCCGTTGTCCGAATCGATGCCGAGCAGGGCAAAAGGCAAGGTCTGGCGAATCGCCTGCAGCGCTGTCCGCACTGCCTCCTGGCTCTTGCCCAGCACCGCCTGACTGTCGGTCCAGCCCGTGTGAATGTCGGTAAGTTACGCGAGGAATCGCGCAAAGGGTACGCTCCGTACAGCGATGTGCCGGGCTTCATTGTCAACGGTGAATCCTGGTAATTGGCTGGGAATCTTCGATGGTGCTCGAGGCCGCCAGCGCCGACCGTCGCTCGCATTGTTTCAAACTCTGAGTGCCTGAAAACTTCAACGCAAGACCGCTAAGAAAGTCACAGCGCTCAGCGCCCTCACCCATATCAAGAGTTTTCTGCGACCCAACTCGCCTAGCGAACTCTCGATGCTCCGGCAGGAATTGAACGACGCAGTGGGCGCAGAAAATCCAGGCGTGGGAGCCGGCCGTAGATAGAGATAGGCCGATGAAGGACACCGAAACACTGCGGCGGGTTCGAAGCCGCCACAGTTCACCCCCGAAGCCGTTTGTCGAGCTCCGAAGGCGCGGTTGGGAGCGGGGATGCAATCAGCGGCTACCACCGCCAAACTCTTTCAAAACTGCGCGGGTGAGTGCGAACCGATCACTGCTTGCCGTTCAGGGTCTCAAAGAAGTCCCCGATTTCCTCTGACCGTATCCCCTTGAATCCCTCTTTTTTCAACCGCTTCTCAAGCCTGGCGATGAAAGCCTGCTTCCACACCTGTTTGCCATCCAATCCGAGTGCCCGCGCGAGACAATAGCAGACCTTTCGTGTTGGGGGCTCTGCACTTTGTGTCTCGAGCCGATTGACATAGGCGTCGCTGAGGCCGCACTTGCGGGCAAGGTCCAGTTGAGTCAGCTTCGCCTTGAGCCTAAGGCCTTTGAGATAAGCCCCGAATCTCATCGCAAGGAATCGTATCACAAATCACAAAATAACTGTTGACAGGAACTGTTTGATCGCATATCAACTAACTTACGCAGTTAGGTTACATCGCTGGTTAGCCTATGATTCGGAGCAAAGTTAGCGACGGGGCAGCGAAGCATTCTCAGCACCCGATGCCTATCTGTCCCGCCCGATACGTGACCCACTCCGATTTGCTTCAGATCGCCAAGAAGAACGGTTGCGCCGGCATTTCCACCGAGCCGGTCCTCGCCCTTTGCCGTCCGGCGGAGAACTTCTGGGTCTTCAAGGCCACGGTGTACAAGTCTGCCAAGTGCCGGGGCTTCGTTGGCTATGCCGACGCCCATCCCGGCAACGTCTCGCCCCTGATCTTCAACCATGCCGAACTGCGCATGGCCGAGACGCGGGCCGTCAATCGCGCGCTTCGGAAGGCCTATGGCATTGCCCTCTGCTCAGTCGAGGAATTGCCACCCTGGGCTTTGTCACCAAAACAGGTTTTGAGTCTCAGCGGGACGTTTCAGTCCGGCGA
>JASHQD010000540.1 GCA_030037755.1 Terriglobia bacterium | reverse complement strand
TCTGGCGGGCTGGAATGATCAGCCATCGGAGTGTTGCGGCAGTTGGACGCCTGACGGCCGGTATTTCGTTTTCGATTCCTGGCACGGCGGAACCGGGAACGTTTGGGCGGTTCTGGAAAAGCGAAGCTTATTGAGGAAGTCGGACTACCAACCTGTGCAGTTGACAAATGGCCCGACCTCTGCGGAGTTCCCCGTGCTCAGCAGGGATAACAGAAAGCTCTTCGTAACCGCAACGCAAGCACGCGGTGAACTGGTCCGCTATAATCGCTCATCGCGCGTCTTCTCGCCCTACCTTTCGGGCATATCGGCCATCTGCATAAACTTTTCCCGCGACGGGAAGTGGGTGACGTATGTTGCCGATCCCGACGGGACGCTCTGGCGAAGCAAGGTGGATGGCAGCGAACGATTACAGTTAACCTTCCCACCTCTGTTCACGCTGCAGCCACGGTGGTCTCCAGACGGCTCCCGCATTGCCTTCATGGGTCTTGAGAAGGGCAAGCCTTGGTGCGTCTACGTGATTTCAGCCGATGGCGGGAAGCCGGAGCCGCCGATACCGGGCGACCACCGTGGGTCCGACCCGAACTGGTCGCCCGACGGAAACTCGTTGCTCTTCGGCCATCGGCCGATTGAAGACCCACCGGGGTCGGGGACCCTGGACCTCGGGATCGTCGACCTCCGGACGCACGTTGTTTCCAGGCTGCCTGGATCGCAGGAGTTGTGGTCTCCGCGCTGGTCGCCCGATGGGCGTAAGATCGTTGCACTCTCGCGAGAGTCAGACCGGCTGATGCTGTTCGATGTCCGACGCCGAGAGTCAACTGAGCTGACCAGAATCAACGGCGGCTGGCAGGAATGGTCTCGTGAAGGGGATTATGTTTACTATGACGACATGCTGCCGGGCGCGGAAAGTGCCGGCATATACAGGATTCGGATCCGTGATCGCAAGGTGGAGGGAGTGACTACTCTGAAAGACATCCACCAGACCGGGTTTGCAGGGTGGGTGGGATATAGTCCTGATGGTTCTCCGCTTCTTCTTCGCGACGCCGGCACCCAGGAGATCTACGCCCTTGACGTCGATTTTCCCTAGACGCCGACGATATAGGATCGCGCAAGTGCCCGCGTCGCACAGTCCTGAATGAGTCCAGCAATTGCGGCCACGGCCTCGCTTCTAGACCGCCTGGACACTTTCAACTTGCCGGTAACGGGCATATGCCGAGGATCAGCTTCGGCGAGGATACGTGTTGAGAAATCACCTTGTAACCGCACATGACATCTTATTCAACGCGGAGGTGGCCGCGCCGCCGTCCGCAAAGCTATCGCTAGCTGAACTCAATAACAACTCTTCCTCAACAATTCGAGCAGCTAAAGACAGGCGTAAATGGAGGGCTTATGCAGCGGAAATCGAGTAGGGTCGCAGTGTTAGTATCGATCGTGCTGGCGGTTGTGCCACACTTCGGTCCTTTGCTCGCGGGGCAGGCGGCAACTCCTACGCCGGAACAGTTGGATCAATTGCTGGCTCCGGTCGCACTCTATCCAGATGCCTTGTTATCGCAGATCACGACAGCATCGACGAATCCACAGGAAATTCTGGACGTCAATGCCTGGATGCAACAAAATCCCGGGTTAACGGGAACCGCTCTCACCGACGCGGCGCAGCAACAGGGGTTTGATCCCGCGTTCATCGCGCTCGTGAACTTTCCCCAAGTGCTGGAAATGATGGCCCAGCATATTGATGATTACGCTGAGATCGGAAGCGTGTTCTCGACGGATCAGGGGGCAGTTACTGCCTCAATTCAACGCTTGCGAGCCCAGGCTTATGATTCCGGGGCGCTGCAAACCACGGAGCAACAGAGGGTTGAGGTGCAGCAAGCCGCAGGTCAGACGATTTATGTTATCCAGCCGGCGACTCCGCAAGTAGTTTACGTTCCCGTGTATGACCCTACCGTGGTCTATGTTCGCCCGGCTCCCGGGACGGTCGTTTCGACGTCGATGATAGCTTTCGGTTCCGGCATCGGCATTAGCGTACTGCTGGTAGGCAACCGCCCTTGGGGATGGAGCGGTTGGGGATGGAATTGGGGAGCACGCCGTGCCTACTATAACCACGGTTACTGGAACGGCTGGACGAGCCCCTACCGTCCGCCGCATCGCACTTATCGTCCACGGCCGATTGTGTGGGGCAATCGTCCGGGCTACCGCGGCAATTGGGGCTATCGTCCGCCGCAGTACCGGCCACCAACTCGTCCAGTGGCGCGCCCTAATCCGCCGGGGCATCACCCGGGCGGCCGGGTCCCACCATCAGCCAATCCCGGCACACCGAATCGGCCGGAAAGACCGAAGCCAGCAAAGCCTGCGCCAGATCGTTCGCCCGGACGTCCGGGCAAACCGACCTCACCGAGCAAGCCGGATCGAGGTCAGCCGAGACCAAGTCGACCGACAACACCCGGCAATAACAAACCGGCGCGTCCCGAGCGGCCGTCAACACAACCGACAAAGCCCGGCGCACCAAGCCAGCCCGAGCGCGGCCAAGGGAGACAAGGTCGGCCAAAGGCACCTGGAGAAAACAAGCAGGCGCGTCCCGAGCGCCCGTCAACAAAACCGACCAAGCCCGGCGTACCAAGCCAGCACGAGCACGGCCAGGCGAGACAAGGTCGGCCAAAGGCACCCACAGAAAACAACCAGCCGCGTCCGGGCCGGCCGTCAAAGCAACCGAGTCCGCCTGGCACACCAAGTCAGCCTGAGTCGAAGCCGCCGCAAGCAAATTGACCCGGGCGAACCCAGGCGGGGCAACTCCAATTCTCGGCAGAGGCGGCTTGCGCGTTCGAGCCAACGCGGCTAACAAACTGAGCTGCGCGGGCCTTTCACCGCTCGGCTAAGTGCATTCGCAAGCCATCGTGAATACCGATATCAAGATCGACCACGCTGGCGACTTTCAGGTCGGCATCCAGGGTCCACGCGAACGCTTTGCCGGTCGATTTCT
>JASHQD010000539.1 GCA_030037755.1 Terriglobia bacterium | reverse complement strand
CTGGTGGATTATGTTCGCGTCTACGCGCCCGCGCGCCCGCAGGCGTCTCTTCCTGAATCCTATGGCATTACCGGCATCGATGCGCAATCGCAATTCAGCCGGCCGCTGCTTCCCGACCGGCCCAATTCACTTTTTCGCGACCTGAGGTGACGCGACCGTCAGTTCATAGGTCGCCGGACCCGAGCCCGTCTGCGGATTCCAGACCGCAACCTCGACCTGGTCGCCGGGATTCAATCTCCACCAATGCTGGCCGTAAGCGCCGGCAAACCCGGTTACGACAATTTGCGAGTTTGTCCAGTCGCTCACGTTCAATGTGACCTCATCCCAGTTCTCCGGGATGAGGCGGCCGGCCGCCCAGCGCGTCGTCTTATCGCGGATGGCTATGAAAGGGGTATCTCCGTTGGCGTAGTAGGTGTGGATGCCAAGACCGCGGCCCTGGATCACAATTACCTGGTCGGCTTTCGGTCTGATCGCTGAGACCGACGTGATCATCGGCATCGCGGTAGCGGATTCGGCGGCGCGAAAGCTCGCGTTCTTATGCCACCTTGCCGAGCGCGCCCGCATCAAGCCGGCTCCCAAGGCCAGGAGAACGACCAGTGCTGCGGCCAGAGCGCCGACACGCAAAGCCAAGCTGCTCGTCACAGCCCGGCGAAGTCCGCTCACGGGGTTGGACCTGGAGCTACCTCGGCCGCCGCGAATCGCGAATGCTCGCGCCGGTATCGGCTCCGAGTCGGCACCGGTTGCACCGGTGGTGCTTCGAATCGTGCTGGCTGCAGCCGGATCGGTCTTGCCTGATGCCAGCCACCGGTCCAACTCCTCCGACCTGGCAAAAACCAGGTTGCCGTTGCTCCCAGGAACCCGGAGCACCGGAAGCGACTTCTCCTGTTCCCAACGCTGAACTGTCCTCAGCGAAGCGTTGAGGTATTCAGCGATTTCCTTCCATCCAACAAGCTTTCGGCCCTGCTCCCCCGCCATCCCCGCCTCCCGTTGCGACAAAACCCGACATCATGCGCCAAGCGCGGATTGACGCCAAATGACCCTTGATGGCACGATTTGGCGTTTGACATCAGCTAGCTAACCAGATTAAAAGACTAGCTGTCAAGGGCGAGCCAGCCTGCGGGGCCACGCATCCACAGCCAGGTAGTAAAAAGTGGGAGGGGGAAGACGTGGCCCTGTCCCTGTCCAGCGTCGGCAGCCGCTGTCGGCCGCCGTGCCATCCATTCCGAAATGGTCTGCGTCACCTTCAGACCCCGATGAACTCTCAAGGTTTGCAAGCCTGGACGAATCTGCCCCGAAATCGAGGGTGAGAGTGGCGGCGCCACAAGGAATATGCCGCCGCCACACCGGCATTACTACTACATTTTCATATGCATATGATCGCTCCCAGACACGACCGAGGAGAAGAAGAGGAAGAAATTCGACGGCGCCGCAATGGCGTCGCCGGCTTGCTCGGCCGCCTGGATGTCAGCGTATGACGTGATCCCGCTGGTGCCGTCCTGGTTCGGCCAGTCCGCCTGGTTCAGGACAAGCACGGGAATCACCTGCCACCAGATCGGGGGTATGTTGATGTCCTGGTTCAGCAGGACGTGGCTATGATTCGGAGTCGGCACGAACGTGTTACCCTTCGGCGGGGGAAGGTAACCCAGCTCCGCAAGAACCGGCCCGAGATCCAGCCGCGACGCGTGCATGGTGCACGTTCCGGGCGCCGATCCCGGCTCGGGGCACTGCGTGTAGACCAAAGGTTGCGCCTTAAAGGCCTCCGGCAGGGCGCCAAAGAGGCCGATCAGCGTGGTGCCGAGGGTAGATCCGCATATGGTGCCTTCCACCACGTTGTTGCAGGAGATGGCGTCGTCCGGATTCTGATCGTCGTTGACGGAAAACATCGGCACCAGTACGAAGATGGGTTCGGTCGTTGACCGTGGATTACCCAGTTGTCCGGGTGGATTAATAGAGGGCTGCGTGCCCACCTGGCAGATCGGCGTCTGCATCTCGCCGGGATCCTGAGCAGCCTTGATCCCATTGTAGTTCAGGTCGTCAAAAGGCTGATCGATGCAATCGAAGTTCTGGCCATACGTGAAGTTAAGCAGTTCGCCCTCGCCGTATCCCAGCGTCTGGTTGATTTTCAAGTGCTGACCATACGCGGCGCTCGCCATTACTCCGCAGCCGATCAGGATAACCAGCCGCGAAAGCTTGTTCTTCATTTGTTCCTCCTTAGTGTCTAGTCTCGCTGCCCGCTTGTGAACGTTCGATTCGATCCCAACGAAATCAACGTTCCCCGGAAGTACGGGCCAAGGCGAGACTCGGATCACTGAGAGAAACAAATAATCGACAAAGAAATCAGACCGCCCGAAAAGGACTGATACAGCGGAGGAGTAGTTCGGGGGTTCAGGAGGGCGCAACAGCACTCGACGCATTCGCTGGTCCTGGTTTGTCGTGGATATGGCGCGGCGCGACTTTCGAACGTCTCCAGCTGTCGACTGGGAACTGTCGACTGTCAACTTGGGACCTGTTCGGCTTCGGTTCTGCCAAGTTACGTGGTTCCCACCAGCAAGATGGGCATGGTGGGCGCGGCGGAGCCCGGATCGTTCTCGATCGTCACCGCAAACCCCTTCGCCGCGAGCCCGTCGCCAAACTGCGACTCCACCACTGTGGCGCTGCCCTTCGCGTCGGGTTTAAACGTGCCGGCAGGGACCGGCGCGGACCCGTTCGCGGGCAACAGCCAAAGCTCATAGGTCTTGTGCAGGGGCAGGGGATTCAGGTTACTGGCCAGCATCACCAGGCTGTGCTGGCCCGGTGAATAGACGGTGCGGGCAGCGGGAAGCGGCTTGGCTCCCGCCGCCGACAGCGTCACGCGTACGGCGTCGCTCGCACTGAGCAGATGAACCAATTCCTGGGCACGCTCGGTGACAGCGCCGGCAGCTTCAAGCCTTGCCGTGAGATCCTGATTCTCGCGCCGCAAGTCCCGATCGCGGTTCAGGGAAATGAGGAAAGCTATCGCCAGCATTGCGGCCACGAGCGCCGGCACCCAGAACCAAGTCCGTCGCGGGGGTTTTACGGTCGCAGGCCGCCGGATTTCAACTACCGCAGGCTGCCTGGAGGATTGTTCATCGAGACGCGCCAGCAGTTTCTCCCGGACATGAGCACGCGGAGCGGTCGTGCCCACCGCCATGGCAATCTGCGCGGCGGCCTCATTCATTTCGCGCAATTCTTCGCGGCACGCGGGACACTCTGCCAAATGGCGCTCGATCTCGGCGGATTCCTGCCGGTCGAGCGCGCCGGCCGCGTAGAGGGGCAAGTTGTCGCGATAATCTTCGTGCGCCATCATACGGCCAGCTCCTTTCTGAGGAATCCGAGGCCAAGCCGGATGCGCGATTTCACCGTTCCCAGCGGCTCACCCGTGCGCTCGGCAATTTCTCCGTGTGTCAGCCCGTCAAGGAAAGCCATTTCCAGCGCTCGCCTTTGCTCCTGCGGCAGCCGCGCCATCAAAGTCTTCGCCTTCTCCGCGTCGGCCAACGCGTAGCTGGGCGTCTCAGCGGCTTCCGTCCCGCCTCGAGACGCGTCTTCGGGCGGGTCGGCGCTCAATCGCAGCTTCCTCAAGGCATCCACCGCCTTGTGCCGGGTGATCACGGCCAGCCAAGGCGCCAGTTTTCCGCGCTGGCTGTCAAACGCCGACGGATTGCGCCACAGCTGCAGAAAAACGTCCTGAACCACGTCTTCGGCGGCCTCGGCGCTGCGCAATATCCGCAAGGCGATTCCGTAAACCAGCCCGGAATACTCGTCGTATACGCGCACGAGTGCGCTTCGGTCGCCTTGGCAGATCTGGCCGACGACTTCAGCATCGCTCCAGGACTGTCGGGTCATCGCACTCCCGTGCACATTGACGTACGTGGCACAGCGCACTGTGGATCATCGATCATTCTAAATGAGCATTACCGAATATAGCGACTGCTGCTGTAGCGGCGCTCTATCGAGCGCCGGCTTTTCGACGAATTCTCCTTGGCACAGCCGGCGCTCAATAGAGCGCCGCTACAGCAGCCGTTGTCAGGGGGCTACATGAAAACGCTCCGCACGACAAGCTAACTCCTTCGCTTTCATGAATATCGTGGGACTTCCCCACACCATTTTTACATTATCCTTTATTTTCAACAACATCGTGGGACTTACCTTCATTTTCGATTTCCTGGGGCGTCTCGGCCGCCTCTTCCACCGGTCTTGCCGCCTTCGGCCGGTTGAACTGACGAAATTGCATCAGCATTTCCGTTATCTGCTTAACCTGACGAAATGCCGCCGTTTCCGTCCGAAGCATGAGGTCAGCCTGAGGATCGTCCGGCGCCATAGCCGCATCGAGGACAGCCGAAGTAACCTCGCGTCCGCGCCGATCCCGGCTGCGGCGATATTCGGCTTGCTGGGCCTCGATCTCCTGCCGGAGCATGGATCGCAATTGCGCCCGCAGCCGGTTGCGTTCGTCGCCCGTGGCCGGCGCCAATTCAGGACGGGTTTCGACTCCCCGCCGGGCATCGTTCGCTTCAACGTCGCGAGTGTCCGATCCATCGTTTTCAGGGGACTGAGGTCGACCGCCCTCCAGAGCCCTGACCTGGCCGGCGATCGCGTGCGCGGCGGGATCGGTGGGGCTCATCAAGCGCCATACAAGATAGAGGATGTCGCCCGCCCTGCCCGTGGCGTGGTTTCCGAGGATTTGCTGGATGTCATCGAGATCGGCCTTCCCGGCGCGGAATCCGGAATGCTGCGACTGTTCCGTCAGGCGCTCGAGAATGGCCAGCTTGCGCTTGTGGTCTGCAGCCGCCTTCTCTTCATGATCTTCGAGATTGAGCGTGACTCGTTCCGCCCGGCTGACCGTCATCGCCTCCTGAATGCGGTCGGCGCGTTCCACGCGCCACAGGGCGCGCGCCAACCGCCTGACCAGCATCTCCTCGTAGCCGGTCTCCGGCTGCCAGGTTTCGGTGAGCGAGGCGAGCAGGCGCTCGAAGTCCTCGGGCTTCTCTCCGAGCGCGCGCACGGACTCGCCCGCCCCCTTGGAGTAGAACCCGTGAACGAGACGAGCCTCGCGGATGCGTTCGATTCCCTCGGCAGTCGCCGGCCCCTGGGACATGCGGGCATTGGCCTGGTTGGCTTCGAGTTTTCGAGTGGTCAGGGCAAGGCGCTTGAGCAGTGACATGACGAACCTCCAACACCGCCGGCCGGGGGATGCGGCAGCTATCGGAGATATGGTAACGCGACTCGGGCCCTTGTCAATGGGAAATATTTACATAGCATCGGCTCAGCTTGTAGGCTACATACTGCGTCCTGCTTGTTCCTGCCGGGTTTCGGACCGCGGAACTAGCCTACGCCGGGCCTGACGCATGCCGGCTCTCGGGCGCGGCCCGGAGCGATGTCGAGTTAAAGGCCGGTGTAAGGAGCATTGCCGATTATAGTGGCGGCTGCTGTCGCGGCGCTCTATGATCGCCGGCTCTTTCGACGCCATTTCTTCATTTCACGTTCGTTTCAGGCGCCCGTCCGTGACCCTCTTTCGACGCTTGCGAAATGCACGGTCATGTCGGGAAGGTCTGATGCCAGCCGACCCCACCCTATGGGCGGCGATTACGTCACAAAGACCGGTGAGCCCCGTCACGGCAAGGTCTGTTGCGCCAAGTTATATAACGTACCGACATAATCTCGAAGGACAATCAGGCCGCAACACCCCGGTGGTTGAAGGCC
>JASHQD010000038.1 GCA_030037755.1 Terriglobia bacterium | reverse complement strand
CGGCTCCGTCAGCAAGCAGTTCATGGCCGGTTGCGTTTTGCTGCTGGCGGAGGAGGGCAAGCTTTCGCTCGACGACCCCGTATCGAAATACCTGCCTTCGCTGACACGCGCCAACGAGGTCACCATCCGCGAACTGCTCTCGCACACCTCCGGATACCAGGACTACTACCCGCTCGATTACGTGGCGCCGTTCATGCAGCAGCCGGTGACCGCCGACGGCATCCTCGATCGCTGGGCGAAGAAGGCCCTTGATTTCGATCCCGGCACCGAGTGGCAGTACAGCAATACCAATTATGTGGCGGCCGGTCGCATCGTGGAGATTGTCTCGGGCATGCCGGCGTTCGCGTTCCTCAAGTCGCGCATTCTGGATCCGCTGGGCATGACCAGCGCCATCGATCTCAATACGCAAACGCTGTCGAGTTCCGACGCATCGGGCTACACCCGCTTCGGACCGTCGCCGCCGCGTCCGGTGATGCCGGAAGCGCGCGGTTGGCTCTATGCCGCCGGCGAGCTGGCGATGACCCCGCACGATCTGGCGCTGTGGGACCAGTCTCTGATCGACGGCAAGCTCCTGAAGCCCTCGTCGCTCGCGCAGATGATTACGCCGGCGCGTTTGAAGAACGGCGCTCCCACTGATTACGGCCTTGGCGTGGGCATCGCGAACGAAAACGGCCATCCCAAGCTTGGGCACGGCGGCGCAGTCTCCGGATTCGTGAGCGACAACGTGGTGTGGCTTGACCAGGGCGCTGCCGTGGCCGTATTCACCAACCTCGACGGCAGCCGGGCGGCGGGGTCAATCGCCAATCAGATTGGACCGATTCTTCTCGAAGGCAAAGCGGACCCGGAGGCGCCGGGCGCCCTCGCGGTGGCCAAACAGGTTTTCGGTGAACTGCGAGAGGGCAGGATCGACCGCGGACTGCTCACCGCGGACGCCAACTCCTACTTCACCCCGGACGTGCTGGCGAGTGCGGCCGAAGGATTGAAGCCACTCGGTACGCCGTCAGGCTTTGAGCAGACCGGTTTCCAACTGCGGGGCGGGATGAGCTATCGTCATTTCCGCATCCGGTTTGCTTCCGGTACGACTCTTAATCTGAGCACGTTTTTCACACCGGACGGGAAACTGGCTCAGTACCTGATCCAGTAAGGTTGTTTTTAGCCAGGCTGGCCTGATTTGCAGGCCGCGCTTGCCGGGGTCAGGCTGCCCGGCTCGTTCCATCAATCGCGTCGCTCAGGCACTCCAGAAGGCAGACACTTACGCCGCGGAAAATTCCAGCAAATAGATCGAAACCGACCTCAGGGCTACGCAATTTGCCCTGACGCTCGATCTCGTCGCGACACCAGCGGGCCTGTTCGTCGGTTAAGCTCGCCGCGCGCCTCAAAAACTTTGGCAGGGTGGCCTTCACAGTCGGAGCCGGGCTACTCTGCAGGAAGTCAAATAAGTCAGAGGAGGCAGACGGATCATTGGTGAGCTTTCGGTGGGCCTGCGTAACTCAGGGCTCGGGTGGTGGCTCAGAAGCAGCAGCCTTGGGCCACGCAGAGCGCAAATGCCTTAACGCGTGCGCCGGGACAGGCGGCGGCCGACTCGGTGACCGCTTCGACGATGCTGACCGCGATGGAAAGCTCGTGCGTGGTTACGCCCAACGGCGGATCAAGTACGCAGCGAGGACCGCGGCCAGCCAAAAATCGCTGACCAGCGCGATGTTCTCGTTCAGGCTGCGTGCTTTGGACGCGAGGTGGAGCACGCCCCAGGCGCCGTATGCGATCGCCGCAATCAGGGCCACGGGCACGATGAAGCCAGGTACCCACAACGAAACGAATCCCGCCGTGCCAAGGGCAAAGTTTCCGATACCGTGCTCGCGAATGATGGGCAGTGCCTCGTCCGTCTTCATGCGAAAGATCTGCCGGGCGGTGAACTGAGGCTGAAGGTTCTGGCGGATTCCGGCTCCTGAGAGCCTTACCCCAACGGCCCAGAATACGAACCATCTTCCCGCCAACATCATCCATGAAGCCGCGCCGTGCGCGTGAAAGTGCTCGATCCCCATCGAAATAAGAGGCATCAGGAACATCGACAGAATTACGATTGCGAGGTACATACTTGGGTGTCCCTCCTGTTCTCAGGCAATCACAATCAAGATAGCAGCGTTTGGCGGGTAGCACCGTCCCCGCGCCGCGCCGATGCGCCATCCCTTTCAAGGTCGCAGGGGCCCTTCTGGGGCAGGGAACTTGGTACGTTCCAGGTGGCCGCATCGGAGATTGGGAGGATTGTTGCCGCGACGAAGAACGCCTCAAAGTGCCGGCGTTCGTCGCCGCTGAGGCGGGAGTAGCCGAGAACCTCGACAGAGCTCACGGCTGAGACGCAAGGAGCGTTCTCGCGGATGAATTGTCTGAGCCTGGAGTGCTCGGGCTGGGCGGCGTAGATGATGATGTTGCTGTCGAGAAGCGTCACGAATTTCTGCCGGGCAGATCCCGGTCGTGGCGCTGTTCGCGCTCCCAGGCCGCAGGGTCAGGAATCGAGGAGACGCCATCCGAATGAGCAAGCGCCTCCAGCGCCTCGGCCATTCGCTGACCTTGCCCGGCATCAGCCTCGAGGATGGTCACGCTGACCTTTACGGGACGGTCTTCCGCCAGGCGCTCGGGAATTTCCTCGCTCCATTCGAGACGATTTGCCCGAAGCACAGCCTTATATATTTTCACCATGTCTCACCTGCGCTGCCACCGGGTAGCATGGCACACGCCGGGCGCGCGTGCAAGGAAGCGCGTCTCGTTGTAGCACGGTCAGGAAACCTCGCCACAACGCGGAGTACAAGCGCTTTGATCCCACTCATTGAAGGGGACGGCGCCCGGGGGGAGCTATAACTGCAGTAAGTCCCGAAGCCTGGCTGTCACCATGCTCTGCATCCCGGCGCCGATGTTCCCGAGGTATCGGGCAAGGCTGGCGCAGTGGATTGTCGCCAGTTTGTGCAAACGCAGAGCCGATCGTGTCTTGAGGTTGGTTGTGCGAGATTCTGGAGACGTTGGATCGAGGACGAGGTCGGACGGAAGCAATTGGCCCGGAACCACGGATGAAATATACGCTACCAGAACCTCCGGCACGGGGCCGACAGGTGGGGTGAGGAGAAGCACCGGGCGAAGCTTCATTCCGGGAACATCACCGAAGGGGAATTTGGCGAGATAGATCTCACCGGGGTGCATCGACGGGCCGCCCGTCTTCAAGCGTATAGATGTCCTGCGTACGATCCTTGAGTTCCTCGGACCATTCCGAGCCGAGGCCCGAGGCCCATGCCGAGCCCGCTTCGTCCTCCTCGGCTGCCATCACAATCACGCGCACCGAGCCAGCCGGAAATCCTGCCGGGACCTCCGCGTGAAGCCGGTGTTGATCGTCGATTTCGCCTGCGAGTTCGATAGCCTTCATGGACGCTGCCTCAGGGGCAGTATAGCCCATTTTGGCGGCTACCTCGTACCTACGTCATGGCATCTGACCCGCTTGCGCGTCCACCCGATCTCAAGCATTCTATTGAGGATTAC
This sequence comes from Terriglobia bacterium, assembly GCA_030037755.1. Classification (GTDB taxonomy): domain Bacteria; phylum Acidobacteriota; class Terriglobia; order UBA7540; family UBA7540; genus Gp13-AA77. The sequence continues at coordinate 990 of JASHQD010000038.1, read as the reverse complement.
AAAGTATTGTGACAAGGTCTGCTGTGGCGCTCTATGAGCGCCGGTTTTGCTAAAGAAAACTGCCCCGAAAAGCCGGCGCTCATAGAGCGCCGCTACAGCAGATGTCACTATATTCCGTAACGCTCAATAGGCAGGAGCCGCGGTTCTTCAGGCTGGGGCGGACCGATGCGGGACGAGAATTGGCCGTGGTCTTCACCGTCCGGGCCAACCGCGCCCGAGTGATTTCGGCCACGCCGGTGAACGATAAGGAACGACGAGCACATGCCGAAGCGCAAGCCAATCCTGAAGCCGATTCCTGAGTTTCGATCGGAAGCCGAGGAGCGCAAGTTCTGGGAGACGCACGATACCACCCACTACGTGGATTGGTCCCGGGCCCGGCTCGTGAAGTTTCCAAACCTGAAACCCTCGACTGAGACGATCTCGCTGCGGCTTCCGGCACCGCTGCTGTCGGATCTCAAAGTCCTGGCCAATAAACGCGACGTCCCGTACCAGTCCCTGCTGAAGGTGTTTCTGGCGGACCGGGTTGCGGCGGAGTGGCGAGCGGCGGCAGCCGGAGGGGCGCTACCCCACAAGCTCACTCCATCAGCTCAAACAAATCGACGGCATGTCGAGGGCCGAACGAGGAACGGGCGCAGTAAAGCACAACGCAAGCGAGGGGGCATTGCGAAGCCCTGATGTTCGCGACTGGCGAGATCAAGCATAAAAGGCGACGCCGGCGCCACCCGAGGATGTCACTTCAGGTTGTTCCCGGTGCTTGTGATGACCAGGCGTCCGTGCTTCACGCCGCGCAGGCTCAGGATATGGTCGCCCAGACTGCGCAAATCGCCGCTGCGGCCCTTCATGATTACGACTTCCAGGCAGTAATCGTCACTTAAGTGCACGTGGGTGGCCGCCAGCACGGCGCCGCCGGCGTGATGCTGTACCTCGGTAAGTTTTTCGCTCAGATTGGGCCGGTGGTGATCGTAGACGAGGGTCAGCGTTGCCGCGACC
>JASHQD010000538.1 GCA_030037755.1 Terriglobia bacterium | reverse complement strand
CGGCTAGGCGCACGGTGCCGGCTGCGACTGCACGGCTCGAGACTGAGTTTGGATGCCGGGACCGGTACTGTCCGACGGGCTCCATTTGGGGAAGCACGGAGGAGTTCCCGAAGTCGTTCCGACTAAATAGCGGCAGGGCTTTCAGGTGAGGGTAGAACCTGTAAGTCACAGGGCGGAGCTGCATGTTGGCGTGCCCTTTGCCGGTTGGGCACAAGAGAGGGAGACAAGGGGAAGCAAAGAATGCTGCACTCACAAACTCTCGATGTCGGGACCAGCAACCAATCAGACGCTGCGTGGTGGGCGGTCTATACGCGTCACCAGCACGAGAAAGTGATCGCCGACACACTCTCGGCGAAGGGTTTTGAGGTTTTTCTGCCACTCTACGAGACGGTGCGGCGATGGAAAGACAGGCGCAAGAGGCTATCATTGCCGTTATTTCCTTGCTATGTGTTTCTGCGAGGAGGACTCGACCGCCGATTACATGTAGTAACAACGCCCGGCGTGCATGTTGTTCTTTCCAACGGTGGGCATGTCGCGACGATCCTGGACGACGAAATTCAGGCTGTTCGAAGGGCAGTGGAAGGGGCCTTTCAAGTTGAGCCTCATCCCTTCTTGAAGTGTGGTGACCGCGTGCGCGTCGTGCATGGTTCCCTCGAAGGCGTCGAAGGCATCTTAGTTCGCAAAAAGAATCTCTTTCGCCTGGTCCTTTCGGTGGACATGCTAGCACAGTCGGTCGCGGTGGAGATCGACGTCTCTGATGTCGAACCTGTGCGAGCGGGAACCCGGGAGTCAATGGCCACAGCCGAGAAATCTCGAAGACGTCCCGAACCCTTCGGGACTTCATCCATGACAAATACCGGAGTCTGGTCCGGAATATCCTCTCTCTCAGCGTGAGAGCCGTTACGCCTCATCCTGCCGCCAGCGATGCGATCGAAGCAACAGCCGGCTTCAGTCAGCGAGAGTCCCCTATGAACAAAGAGCGTCCTCAAACCACTGTGGCCGTTGCCTCACACGAGCCCATTTGGGGTTATGGGCTACGCTGTCTCCTCCAAGCCGAGGCTGACTTGAAAGTGGTGGCGGAGGCCAATAGCGCCGACGAACTGCTCGCTACTGTAGCTCATTTCCGTCCCAATCTTCTCGTGCTCGATTTTGAAATGCCCCCCTCAGGCCAGATGGTGCTCGCGCAACTCTGCGCCGCCAAAGCCGCCGCGCGTACTCTGCTTCTGGCCTATGCTTTGGAATCGGACCAGATCGCTGAGGCTTTTCGCGCCGGGGCCTGCGGCTTCGTGCTCAAGACTTCTGATACCCGCGTCCTGCTGGATGCAGTCCGTGCCCTGATCGCGGGCCAATGTTGGGCCGGCGATAAGCCAGCCGCGGAACGCACCCTCGCCCTGCGTGGCTTTGCGCCGGCATCTCAACGGTGCCCGTCGCGAAGCGATTACCATCTGACCCCGCGAGAGATCGAAATTATCGCGGCCATCGCCAACGGATGCTCCAACAGCGACGCCAGCGAGAAGCTCTCCATCACCCTACGCACGGTCAAACATCATTTAAGCAACATCTACGAGAAGTTGGGCCTCTCGAGTCGGCTGGAGCTGGCGGTATTCGCGGTGAATAACCGTTGGGATACATATGCTTTCGACGCTGGATACACCGGGGATCGCACCAGGAGTTACGCCGAAGTCACTTAGATTCCAGGGAGCCCGATCGGGAAGTAGTCCGACCCTAATTTGCGCACCGACTGAAGCCAAGTACGAAGGTCTCGAAAATGCATTACCTTGAATCGGAAAAAGGGCCCGAAGCGATCCAGGGTCAGCGAAACTTCGCTGCCCGGCACATAGCAGCAGTGGCCGTCTTGCTGCTATCTGTCTGCGTCGGATGGGCTCAGAACTCGAGCAAAACCACGACGGCAAAGCCGGCATTCGGGAATACGTCCCCAAGCGGGCAGGTCGCTGCTACCGTGCCCGATCCGGCCAGCGCGCGTGGAGAGGGCTACGTCATCGGACCTGAGGACGTACTGTCGATCAACGTCTGGAAGGATCCCGAGATCTCCGGAAGCGTCCCTGTCCGGCCGGACGGCCGGATAACCGTGCCTTTACTGGGCGATCTGGTGGCCAGCGGGCAGACACCGCCCCAACTCGCCGCTGAGATCCGCGGGAAGCTCAAGAACTACATGCTGGATCCCGAAGTCCAGGTGATCGTCACTCAAGTCAAGAGCCATTCCTTTAACGTCGTCGGCAAAGTCACGAAACCCGGTGCCTACGAGCTAGCAAAGCCGACGACCGTACTCGATGCGGTAGCCTTGGCGGGCGCTTTTCAGGACTTTGCCAAGACCAACAAGATATACGTGCTGCGGAAGATGCCTGATGGATCTCAGAAGATGCTGCCTTTTAATTACAAGCAAGTCATTAAAGGACGGCAACTGGATCAGAACATCGAACTGCAGAGCGGCGACACCGTGGTGGTGCCCTGAGCGTTAAATGCGTATCTGGCTCTTCATCGTGCTCCTCGCACTCCTCGCGCCGGCTGGCTTGTGGGCGCAGGTCGGCAATTCCGGCAGCC
>JASHQD010000537.1 GCA_030037755.1 Terriglobia bacterium | reverse complement strand
GGAGCTTGCCGATCACGCACTGACGGACACGGGCGTGTAGGTGCTGCCCGACGAGCTCGTTGAGCTTGAATTACCCTGCATCAGTTGCTGGAGCGAGGTCCATACGGACTGTGCACTCGACAGATCGCCGGACTGCAAATCCTGGCCCAATTGACTGAACAGCTGGGAGAACTGACTTTGTTCGCCCCCGCCGGACCCATGGTGGTGATGGTGTCCATGTGCCCCGCGCATACTTTGGAAGGCCTGTTGAATGTTCGAGTAATCCTGCTGGGCGGCCGAGAGATTTCCGGCTTGCAGATCCTGAGAAAGCTGGCTGAAGTCCTGCGAAATCGGGTTGCTGTTTTGCGCTGTTGTCGCGGTCGTGTTGGTTGCACCCGGCTGTGGCATGTCACTCTGTAGGGTCGCAAAATCCGTTTGCGCCGCCGAAAGATTGCCTGAACTCAGATCGCCGCCGAGCTGCTGGAACTCCTGCTGCATCTCCTGCATCTGGCTCTGCATGTTACCGGAAATACCCGAAACGGACATTTCTTGTTGTCTCCTTTGACCGAGTGGTACTCAAGTAGTTGCATCGGCGCTTGGCGGCAAAAACTTGAGTCGTTCGTAAACTTCCATTTCTTGACAATCCGGCTCTGCGGCATATAATAGATTCGAACGAACGTTCGATTGGGGATCGAGCGTCCGGCTGGGGATTCATGGCGGCAACATCGCGACAATCGAAGGGCAACGGCCGTCCGGCCGCGCGCGGGTCGGCGGCCTACGACCGCAAGCTGGAGTCGATCCTGCGGCAGGCGGCGGCCGTTTTCCGCGCGCGCGGCTATCATCAGGCTTCGATTCGGGACATTGCGCGGGCCACCGGCGTGAGCCTGGCCGGGCTTTACTACTATTTCTGCAGCAAGGAAGACCTGCTCTACCTGATCCAGCGTCACGCCTTTGAAACGATTCTGGCAACCGCTCGCGCGGCCCTTGATGGCATCTCCAGCCCCGAGGATCGCCTGCGGGTGGTGGTCCGCAAGCACCTGCAGTTCTTCCTGGAACATCCCAATGAGATGAAGGTGCTGACGCACGAAGAAGAGTGGTTGAGCAAAGATCGGGGCCGCGAAGTGCGGGCCATCAAGCGGGCGTACTACCAGCTCTGTTTCGATCAGGTGAAGCAGGTGGCGGAGGCGCGGCGCCTGAAGGGGCTCAACACGCGTCTCGCGGTGCTGTCGCTTTTCGGGATGATGAACTGGATCTACACCTGGTACAACCCGAAGATCGATCCTGACGCGGAAGGCTGCGCTGAGACTATGGCGGGCATGTTTCTTCACGGGATTCTTGGCGGCGTCACCACGATTCGGTCCGGCGTGATGGACGCGGCGTCGCCGGCCACACCCAACGGTCATGAAACGGCATCGCGACGCCGGAAAGCAGCCGCCGTCGTCACTTTGAATGGCGACGCGTCGCGCAAACGAGAGGCAGTATCGGAGCGCAGCAGCGCCCCGGAAATCCGAGTTCAACTTTAGAAGGAGAGTCTCATGGCAACCACGGTAGCAGCTCCCAGCACAGCAGATCTGATCAATTACAGGGCGGAGAACGGCATCGGCTGGATCGAGATGAACGATCCTCCGGCCAACACCTATACCTTTGAAATGATGCAGCAGCTTGATGCGGCCATTCTGAAGGCGCGAATGGACTCCAGCGTCCAGGTGATCATCCTGCGCGGCGCCGGCGACAAATTCTTCTCGGCGGGCGCGAACATCCGCATGCTGTCCACCGTCACGCCGGAGTTCAAGTACTACTTCTGCCTGCACGCCAACGAGACTCTGACGCGCCTCGAGCAGACACCGAAGCTGGTGATCGCGGCGCTGAACGGCCACACGGTCGGCGGCGGACTCGAGATCGCGCTCGCGGCGGACATCCGCCTGGCGCGCCGCGACTCGGGTAAGATCGGCCTGCCCGAAGTCGCGCTCGGCGTTCTTCCCGGCACCGGCGGAACGCAACGCCTGTCGCGCCTGATCGGCAAGTCGCGTTCCATCGAACTCATGACCACCGGCCGCACGTTCTCCTTTGAAGAAGCCGAAGAGATGGGCCTTGTTAACCAGGTGTTCGATCGCGACGACTTCTTCGAGCAGGTCATCGCGTACGCGCAGCAATTCCTGCCGCCCGGCAAGGCATCGCGCGCGGTCGGCCGCATCAAGCGGTCCGTGCAATCGGGCCTCGAGATGTCGTTCTCGGAGTCGCTTGCTCTCGAACGCGAACTGCAGCAGCATCTTTTCCAGAGCGAAGACGCCCATGAGGGGTTGGTCGCTTATGTGGAGAAGAGGACGCCGAATTTCAAGGCGAAGTAGACAAGGGTGAAGTCAGAAGGCTGAAGGCTGAAGAATGGAATTGAGAATGGTGAGTGGTGAGAGATTCGATGGGTTTCGAATCTCTGGCTCGCATTCCCAACGTGCGGCTTCTGACTTCTGACTTCTGATTTCTGGTTTGCTATGCGGATCGCCCTCTCACTCTCGGAGAAGGACCGCGCCAAGGGCGAGCAGTCCCCGTATTATCGTGCTCTGCTTGCAGCCGGCGCCGCTCCGGAAGAGATCGATATGCTCACGGCCCAGGACGTTGGGCGCGTCCGAGGCGAGGACTTTGACGGGATACTCTTCGCCGGTGGTGAAGATGTCGATCCGTCGTTCTACGGCGAGGAAAAGAAGTACGAGAGCGTGATGGTGAACCGCGCGCGCGATGACTTCGAGCAGAATCTGCTGCGAAAAGCGTGGGACCAGCGGCTTCCGATCCTTGGGATCTGCCGCGGCGCCCAGTTGATCAACGTGGATTTTGGCGGGACGCTTTACCAGGATCTGGCGCAGGATTTCGTCCCGGAATTCGAGCATCAGCAGGTTGAGGCGGGGAAAGGGCGCAGCGATCTCACGCACACGGTCACCGTTACCGAGCCGGACTCGCTGCTGCATCACGCTGTCCAGGGGAGTTGCCGGGTGAACAGCCTGCATCACCAGGCGATCAAGCATGTCGGACGCGGGCTCAAGGTGAGCGCGCACTCGGAAGACGGTCTGGTCGAAGCAGTCGAAGCCGCTGGCGATTACCCGTTTCTGCTGGCCGTACAGTGGCATCCCGAAGAGCTGACCGAATACTCTGAGCAGTTAAAGATTTTCAGGGAATTCGTTGACAAGTGCCGCCAAGGAGATCAGAAGTCGGAAGCCGGGAGCCAGAAAGCAGAATGACGCCGGCCGGCCTGACACCCGAAACGGACCTGGGCACGCGTTGCTTGCGAGAGCTGCCGGACTATTTAAGGCCGGGACTGCGGCTGGTTTTTGTGGGGTTCAATCCTAGCGAGCACTCCTGCAAGGCCGGCCACTATTATGCGTCTCCCGGCAATCCGTTCTGGAGCTTTCTGTACGAGGCCGGTTTGGTCCCCGAGAACCTGAGCCCCCAAAACGACCACCGGCTGCTTGAATTTGGTATCGGGATAACAGATATTGTGAAGCGTTGCTCGAGGTCGGCAAGTGATCTCAGCAGCGAGGACTATCGATTGGGGGCGCCCTTGCTGCGAGAAAAGCTGGAGCGGGCGGCTCCGAAGACCGTGGCTTTTAACGGCAAGGGCGTGTGGGAGCGGTTCAGCGGGCGTCCTTCGGAGTTGGGATTGCAGCAGAGCGTCGTTGGCGGAGGGCGAGTGTTTGTTCTGC
>JASHQD010000536.1 GCA_030037755.1 Terriglobia bacterium | reverse complement strand
TTCATTCCGATCTTCGCCTCCAGCCGGCAGCCGGCGGCAGGATTTGTGCCCGGACAGAGTACGTTTCCGGCGCTGGCCAACAACGACCTGGGCACTGGCAGCCTGCTCATCGTGCCTTATGAGATTGACATCAACGACACGACGGGCGTGGTCACGTGCCAGGTCTACTTCGCCGGCAACGCCGCACAGAATCAGGGCACGGTCAAGGTGTATTGCATCGCTATGCGGTCGAGCGTGAACGTGGGGAATTGAGTGATTGAGAGATTGAGTGATCGGGTGATTGGATCGTCGAGTCGACAGTCGACAGTCAACAGTCGACAGGTCAGTTGGTCGTCGGTTGATCAAGTGTTTTCGAAAATGTTTGGCGAGTTTCGAGTTTCGGATTTCGAGTTTCGAGTCCGTCGACTGTGGACTGTTAACCGTTGACTGTCGACCTTCGACTTTCGACTTTCGACTGTCAACTGTTGACTGTCAACTGTCGACTGTCAACGAACTGACGAACTGAAGAGCTGAGGAACTAACATGGCCGTCACACGCACTATCCTCCCGCGAAAAGGATTGATCCAGTCGCAGCACGGGTTGACCCAGTACGAGTCGGACCAGGATGCCAACTGGGCGCTGCTCGATGCCAACATCGCGTTCGTGTCCGACTTGCAGTTCGGCGATCTGGGGATGAACGGAGTGGTCTCCGGATTCGCTCTGAGCGTCTCAGCCACGCTGACACCGGTGCTTGGGGTTGGCGTGCTGTACGCGCAAGGCCTGCGCCACGGCCCGGCCACGCCGCCGGCCCTCGCGGCGTCGCCGCCCAGCACAACGTCGTATCTGTTCTATAACTCCGTTTCGGGTTTCTATTACCAGACGAGCCCGGTGGGCGCAACCGCCGGCGACGCCCTGATCGGCAAAATCACCACCAGCGCGAGCGCGGTTACGGCCGTGGTGAATGCCACCAGGATTTTCGGTTCGGTGAGCGCCTCAGGAACCGCGAGCGGCAATTTCACCGTGCCGCATCTGCTCGGACGCAAGCCGGTGGGCGCAATTATCCAGATGACGTCCAGCGGATCCATCTGGTTTCAGGCGGCGACGCCATGGGACGCGACGAGCCTGTACCTGGCGGCGTCGGGAGCGGGCACAACGGCTTTGGTGGAGGTCTGGTGACGCTGTAGCGGCGGTGTCCTCACCGCCGCGCCCGGATGATTGACTATGCCGCAAGGTGTGATAGTGCCGGGTTTACAGTTGCTGCTCTTTCGTACTGTAAATAAACCGTACTTCTATCTCGGCGGTGAGGACACCAGCCGCACCCGGAATGATTGACTATGCCGGCGGTGAGGACACCGCCGCTACAGCGCGTGCCGGGAGGTTCACATGCCTGAAACGAATCCTGTGATCGAGACAGAGTTTGAAACCTGGGGTCTGAGGAACAAGCGCGAAAAGGTTGAAATCACGGTCGCCACCAGGCTCTCGCTCAGCCGCTTCAGGACGCTCGAGACCTGGTGCCAGCGCAGCTTCCGGCGGCGGTCCGATCTGGTCGGCATTGTGCTGAATCGCGTTCTGGACCTCTACGAGCACGAGGATGGCAACGAGCCTCTCGAGTTCTTCCTGAGGCGTTTGCACCTCGATCGTAATCGATAGCTGTGCGCGTAAACGTTCAGAACAGGTTAAACAATGTAAACGAACACGGAATTTCGAGTGGTTATTCAGACAAATAACCTGAATTGCCTTTACAGGCTCTCCGGCCGGCTCTAGGCTCGTTCCCATGCTGAACGTCGCATGGGAAGGGGTTGATGACCGATGTTTCCGTGGCCGTGGTAAGCGCCAATAGAGCCGGGGAGCATTTGAAGACTTGAGGAGGGAGGCTCTCGGGCCATGAAAAGCTTTACGTTTTGGGCTTTAGACGCTACTGTGTTGTTCGCCCTGTCCCTGGTGTATCTTCACCAGGGCTATCAGCGTAAAAACGTGTTTTTCGCCGTCTGGCTGTGCGACGGCGTGCTCATGCAATTGATCGCGGCGTGGGGACTTGCCGCCGGACCGCCGTCGTGGATGCCGCAACTCAGAGCTTGTGAGGATATTCTCGCCTACGCTCTGACGGCAGGCGTGCTGATCACGGCCGCCCTCCATCGCGATTGCGCCGTTAATCGCAGCCTGCTTTGCGGTGTGGGAGCCATGCTGGCTCTGAACCTGCTTGGAGTGTTTCTGGGAGTCCACGTTGGGCGCTCGGTCCAGGTCTGGCTGCGAAATATCGCGTTCTTTGGCCCGGCGATGTTCATGCTGGTCTCTTTCTCGAACATTCGTCTCGACATGCTGCCTTTGTGGATCAGAGCTGCGCAGGAGAGCCGCAGCGTTCGATGGGCTGCCGGCGCGGCTCTGGCCACGGTGACATTCGCGGGCGGTGTGCGGGGAAGTCGCCGCTGACGACGCTCGCGCCCAATAAGGGGTCAACTCGCTCCACATGCGCGTCGACCGCGCCGCGGCGCGTTCCTGCCGCCTGACCGGCCTTTTACGGAGGGAAATTCATCCGGCGCAGCAGGTCTTGGAAGCGCGGGTCCGAGCGCAAGGAGTCCATGTCCGGGTCGACCTTGAGAGCGGTCATCATGATACTACGGGACTCGTAAGCCCTTTCGAGCCATACTAGCGTTTGGTCTTTTTCGCCGAGAGCGGCGTAGACCCCAGCGATGTCATAGTCCCCGAAGTGGTTGCGCCTCCATTGTTCCTCCAATCCCAAAAGCACCCTCTGAGCGTCCGCACGCTTTCCCAATACGGCATAGAGATCCCCGACTGTAGGATCTGCATCGTTCTCCCCTGCAGCCCTCTTAGCATACTCGAAGGCCTCACTGAGGTTGCCCGTTCCCTCAAGAGCGGAGGCCAAACCATCAAGGCCGAACCAGAAGTGTGGGTCAAGGTCGATCGTCTTGCGGAACTGCCGGACGGCCTCGTCATACCGGCGCGCGAAGACCAAATCCCATCCCAGGTTCGCGTTGATTTCCGGGGACAGCGGGTCTAGGTCCACGGCTCGTTGACCCTCGGCGATGCTTTCATCCTGGCGTCCCATGGACGCCAAATACAGTGCGTAACCCTCATGGGCTCGCGCATAGTTAGGATTGAGATCGAGAGCCCGCTTGAATTCGTGCTCCGCAGCCGCCCAGTCCCAGTCGTACGAGAAATAAGCGAAAGCCAGCGAGGTGTGGGCCTCGGCAAGCGAATCGTCCAGCCGCAAGGCTTTCCTCGCCGCCTCCTCGGCTTGCGGCATCGCCTCGCGCGGAGAGAGGTCAACCTCTTCGCTGTTTATGTAGTAGGCAGACAGCCCGTCATAGGCCAAGGCGTAATTGGGGTCGAGGGCGAGCGCTTGATTGAAGTATTGCAGTCCTTTCTCCAAGTCTTCCTTGTCCATTTTATTCACAAGGTACATGCCCTTGAGATAGAGCTGGTAAGCCTCGGGATTGTCCGTGGAATGCTTCGCCAGCCGGGTCTTCTCCTCGCCGCTCAGACGCAGGCGCAGCTTTTGGGAGATTTCGTTGACGATGTCATCCTGCACGGCCAGGATGTCGGCCACCCTACGGTTATATTGCTCGCCCCACAACTCCGAGCCGTCAGCCACCTGGACCAGGTCCGCCTCAACGACCAGTGTCCCGTCGCGCTCTGTCACTCGTCCGGTGACGATGGCCGCCACGTTCAGATCGCGTCCCGCCTTGCGAGGATCGACCTGGCGGCCCTTGTAGGTGAACACGGTGTCGCGCGCCATCACCCGGAGGCTGGGCAGTTGCGACAAGGTGCCGATCAGGCTCTCCGTAATCCCATCACTCAAATACTCCGTGTTTGGATCGTTGCTCGCATTCTCGAACGGCAGCACCGCCACCGATTCGATGGCCTTCGGTTGACTGCGCCCTCGAAGCCGATAAAGCGAGCCGGCAAGCGCCAGCAACAGTGCCACAGCTCCGGCACCTGCCCAAATCACCGCTCGCCCGCGTCGTCGTTTCGCCGGGGCACCTAGTCCTGACGATACCGCTCGTCCTGAGTCGGAATCGCGCCGTAGCCGCTGGAGATCGGCTCGCATTTGCGCTGCGTCCTGATAGCGCACGTTGCGGTCTTTCTCGAGCGCCCTGTTAATGATCTCCTCCATCCCGGGAGGCAGGCTGGCGTTGAGGCCGATTGGCGAAACGGGTGCTCGATTCAGAATCGCGTCGTGAACCAGCGCCGTGGTGGTTCCTGAGAATGCACGCTGCGCCGTGGCCATTTCGTACAGCACAGCGCCAAAACTGAACAAGTCCGACCGGACATCGAGAGGCTCCCCGCGCGCCTGCTCGGGCGACATGTAAGCCATGGTTCCCATGGTGGCGCCGGGGCTGGTGAGGTGTTCGGGGTCGATGGAGGCGGTGGGCGCGTCAGGGATCAGAGGTCGGGGATCAGGGGTCAGGGCAGCTTGGCCTGGTCCCTGGCCCCTGACCTCTGATAGCTGCAGCTTCGCCAAGCCGAAATCGAGAATCTTCGCCTGGCCACGCGTGGTGACGAAGATATTCGCCGGCTTGATGTCGCGATGGATGATGCCCTTCTGATGGGCTGCGTCCAGGCCGTCGGCAATCTGAATGGCGAGATCAAGCAGGAGCTCGATCTGTAGGGGCGTGCCTGGTGGGCGTCCAGGGGCAAGCGCCCCGGCAGCGATGCGGTGCTTCAGCGTCTGCCCTTCGAGATACTCCATGGCGATGAAGGGCCGGCCCTCGAACTCGTCGATCTCGTAAATGGTGCAAATGTTGGGATGATTAAGGGCGGAAGCAGCTCGCGCTTCGCGCCGGAAGCGTTCCAGAACCTGAACGTCCGGGGCGAGGCCTTCGGGAAGGAACTTCAGGGCGACGAAGCGGCCGAGCTTGATGTCTTCGGCCTTGTAGACTACACCCATGCCCCCGCCGCCCAACGGCTCGACCACGCGATAATGGCCAACCACCTCGCCAACCATGCTGACGTAACGCTCCCGGCGTGGCAGAAATGTTAGGACGGGTAAACGTTTCAGTCAAGAAATGGACCAGGCCGGAAGTGGCGTCATTTGACCATTGGCCCTGAAAGGACGAAGAGCCCCTCAAACGCCACCGCCCGGTACCACCAAGCTCTTCGTGGTGCGATTTGCGACCTCTTTCTCGAATTGAGTGTTCTCGGAGTGAGCGCGCGCACGCCGCGATTGCGTTACAATCCGATCATGAACTCCAGGACTATCTTCGGGTGGGCGATACTTTTTGTCTCTGCTTTTCTGTGCGTCACCTGCTACGCGGCGCGTTCCGCAGAGGCTCAGGATCAGAGCAGCAGTTTCGATCTCGAAGGCAAGATCACGCAGCAATCGAAGGGCAGGCTGACCGTCGACACGGGCCAGGGCATCCTGTTCCACGTCACGTTCGACGACAAGACCAGCATCGTGCGCGCCGACGCGAGCGCGGGATCAGGGGACGATCTGAAGGTCGATGTGAGGATCCACGCGGTGGGCGAGCTTCAGGATTCGGGCGAGATCAAGGCAACCAAGATCGAGATTGAGCCGCCCGCGAAAAGCGGACCGCAGTCGTCGCCGCAAGGTTGATCGTCGCTCTTACCGCATCATTGACCAGCCTCGTCATTCCCGCTTTCGCGGGAATGACCACGTCCTGAAGGGCAGCGCCCGAATGGGCCCGGCACCCGAAGGGCCCGGAGCGTCCCTACTGAGAACCTGTCAGGCCGCCGATCAGATTCGGACCATTAAAGCTCCCCCAGCCCGTCACCAGATCGTAGCCGGTCACGGCCTTGTACTTCCCATTGCTGCCGCTGACGATGTCGTGGAAATCGCCGTCGTAGTTCGATCCGATACCGATCGGGTAGATGACCGGATTGATGAACCCGACCGTCGACTCGCCATCCGTCACGGCCTGCTGGTTGACCAGCGCGGTGTAACCAGCCCATTGGGGCGCGGCAAAGCTCGTACCGCCGTTTCCTTCGCTGCAGTAGCCGTCGTAGCAACTGTACTGATTCGTGTTGGCTTCCGCAGCCACGTCAGGATAATTGCGCAGCGTGGTTGAGCCGTCATTCGACGAATTGATGACCCCGGGAAGCTGCTGGTAGCTTGGAATAGGAATGTTGTTTTTCGATGGCGCCCCCGCGCTGCCGCTCCAGCCCGTCTCGGATTTCCATGATCCGCCGGCTCCGTTGGTCGTCAGATCAGTGCCGCCAACCGCGATCACCAGTTGATCGTCCGCCGGCCAGACCACGTCGCCGGGCGTGCCGGATCCGTCGTCGCCCGTAGCCACGAAAAGCGTCTGGCCCTGCGCGGCGAATTCCTCAAAGATCGGATTCAGGCTGTCCGGGTCGGCTTTCCATCCCCAGGAGCAACTCAGTTGCTTCGAGGTGTTGTCCGACGCCATCTGCCCGAAGATTGAGACGTCCTTGCTTCCCACGTAGACCACCACCTGGCTCAGGCCGGGAGCCATGGAGATCGTCATTTCAATATCGAGAGCCTGCTCGCTGTCATCACACTGCGGCGGGGGGCAGGTGATCGGCACGCCGTTCAGCGAGACTCCCTTGACCGGCACGTTGTCGGTCTGCTTCAGATTGTGGAAGTAGCGCTCCACGTCGATGATCTCGTATCCGGCCTCCTCGTAGAGTCCCACCGACTGGCCTGTGCCGGTAAGCGGTCCCGATCCGTAGTAGGCAGCGCGCATATCGCTTCCAATGAAGTCGCCGCCGGGGCCCGAACCGGTCGTTTTGCTCCCGGCGTCGGGCACTGCGGACCTGATGTTCTTGGCGCGAGCCAAGGTGAAGTCATCGAGACCGGTAATGTGCAGCACGGGGACATTGAGATCGAGCGTGGGCTCCCGGTCAGGCGCATAGAAAGTGCGATTCTCTGTTGGGTGGCGGTACAGCCCGAGCGTCACATGAAATGCCGTCTCAATGTCGGCGACGGATCCCTCGGCGTCCACCACCAGCCGATTGGCGCGCGTCGTGGTCACGGTCAGCCGGTTTGCCTTCAGGAAGTTGACGACCGCATCGTGGTCCGAGGCCGTGGGGCCGAATTGGTCCGTGAATTCCTGGACGCTGAGGTACTGATGGTAGTTCGGGCTGGCGGGGTCGTAGAGCTTCTGCAATAGCTCGTCGAGCGCCGCCTGATTGCGCAGGGGCAAGGAAATCGCCAGGTCCATGCGCTCGCTGCCCGCGAGTTCGCCCACCCGGACCGCTTGCCCGCTCGCCACCGACTCAGGCACGTGGCTGGTCAAGGTCAAACGTTGAGCGGCATTCGCCGAGGCGGCAAAGAACAGGGCGGATGCGCAGAGCGCGCTCGCGCCCAGGCGCGCCGGTACGTGACCCAATCTGACTTGTATTTTCAACCCTCACCTCCTGTCAACCGACAGGACTATAGCACGGAAGTTGACCCTTTCAGGAGTTGCACAAGGAAGTAATGGACAGCGCTCTGCTCCTCCTCCAGGCGGCCGGTGAAGAAGTGGTCCGCGCCTTCCACCCAATGGATCTGCTTGGGCTCGGCGAGCGCGCTGAAGAGCTCGTTAACGCGGTCGCGCGGCCCGTGGACGTCTTCGGAGCCTTGGACGATCAGCTTGGGCTTGGTGACCGGCAGCAGGAAGCTGAAGTCGTAGGAGCCGGCCGGAACGCCGAGTCCGACAAGCGCCGTCACGCGCGGATCGCTTGCCCCGACCGTCAGTCCCACCCAGGATCCGAACGAGAATCCCATCACGACCAGCGGCAGGGCGGGGAACCGTTCGGTCAGGAAATCGAGCGCGGCACGAGCGTCGTCCCGCTCACCGATTCCCTGCGCGAAATGGCCTTCGCTTTTGCCGACGCCGCGAAAATTGAATCGCAGCGTGGGCAGTCCAAGGCTGAGCGCGGCCTTGGCGGCCCGGAATACCGCCTTGGTGTGCATCGTCCCGCCATAAAGCGGATGCGGATGGCATACCAGCGCCGCCATCCGCGGCTGCGCATCTGCAATCGATTCGAGCAGAGCTTCGAGGCGTCCGGCGGGACCGGGGATGAACTGGCGGTCGATGCGGGTTGAGTGGGGCATTTGAAGTTGTCAGCCGTAGTCAGCCGTCAGTTGTCCGTTGCCTGTCTCGCCTTAACCTGGCCCCTTCACTATTCGCCACTCGCCATTCGTTATTCGCGATTCGCCTTTCGATTCGTCGTCGCTCATTCGATAGTGTAGACTGGAACGCAGCACTGATGATGGCTGAGGTGCGATCATCAAGCCAAAAGTCCTGTTCATCCTTATACTGCTGATCCTGGCGGGCGCGGGGTTCGTCTATTATCGCCTGATCTACGTGCCCGCTCGCACCGGGCGCGGGTCAGTGGAGTACGTCCTGCCGCAGACTCTCGATGTCATGGACACCACGGCCGAGGTCCGCAATGTTGTGGGCCACCTCAAGGCCGGCGATCGCGTGCACGTGATCGCGCAGACCGCCCACTGGTCTGAGCTCAACCTGCCCGGCGGACTCACGGGCTGGGTGGAAACCAAGTATCTGCTCGACGGCGCAACCTACGATCGCGGTGTGAAGCTGCTCGAGGATCTCCAGCGCTCGCCGCCGCAGTCAGCCGGGCACGCCTCGAACGTCACGAATCTTCACCTTGAGCCGTCTCGCGACGCGATCGTGCTCGCCGAGCTGAATCAGAACCAGCCCCTCCAGATCTACACCCGGCGGCTGGTGGATCGACCGGTAGAGACGACGTCCTCGTCGGGAACTCGTCCGCGCGACGCGTGGTACCTGGTGCGCACGGGCACGAGGGCCGGCTGGGTGCTCGGACGCTTCATCGACCTCGACGTCCCGGCTGGCATCGCGCCTTACGCCCAGGGAATCAACATGGTCGGCTGGCAGGTCCTCAAAACGGTCCGCGACGGCTCGAGCGACGTTCCGGAGTATCTTGTCGCCGATCGCGTCGGCAATGAGACGGTCGATTTCAATCACATCCGCGTGTTCACGTGGTGGGTCAAGAATCACAAGTACGTTACGGCTTACGTGCAAAGCGACGTCGACGGCTACTTTCCCATCGAGGTCGGGCAGGCGACCGATCTACACTACTACGCGCAGCGTTCTCCGTACTTCCGGCTGCGCCTGGTCGATGAAGACGGGCGGCGCTACCAGGAGGTTTACGGCCTGTTTGACACCATCGTGCGGCCCGTGGGACGCATCGAGGGATGGGAATCGGACGCGATGCCCGAACCTGAGCCCAAAAAGGAGAAGGAAGAAAGACGTGAGGGACGCGCCATACCAAAGGAGCGCCGCCGGCATCGGTGAGGTGGGTGGCCGATCCCCAAATTAAAGACTATGTCACCGCGAACCAACACGACAACGAACCCGCCTGCGAGCTATCGTCTGATCCGCAGTAGCATCCGGGCGCGGCTGGCACTCTCCCGGCGGTCTGTCCGCCTGATGGGGGCGGAGCGCCTGCCCGATTCGGCGGCGATTCTCTACGTCTGCCATCCGGCCGACTTCGATGACGCCCTGGTGCTGATCGCCGCCCTGGACCGTCCCGTCGTGTGCCTCGCCGGACGCGCGGAGATCGCCGGGCACCCGTCGATGATCGAATCCGGGTTGGGCATGATCGCCGCGCCGGTCGAAGGTTCGTCCGGCGGGCCGCTGTGGCATGCCGCGCTCCGGTCGTGCACGGCGGCACTGACCGCGGGCATGCTGGTGGTGGTGTTCAGCCAGTGGAGCAACTCCGGCCAGCCCGTCCATCAGCATTCTGATGCCGCCCTCAAGCTGGCATGCGAGGCTTGGGCGAGCGCTTTCCCGGAGCATCTTCCCCCGGTGATGCCCGTCCACAGGTTCCGGCCGGAAGCTCGCCGGCAGGAGATCCTGATCCATTTCGGCGATCCGTTGCGCCTGGATGCCGATGAAGATCCGGCGCTCGTTGAGCAGCAAGTCAGAGCTGCGCTGGCGGAGGCCCACAACGTCTTTTCGCTTGACGCCGCGCTGCTGGGCCGCCTGATACAGGAGGTCGAGCGCGATCTGCGCGAGCGTTTACAACAGCAGTGGTCGTCGCGTCCGGGGCGGCCACGCAAGGCGGACGGATTCCGCCTCAGTCCCCTTGCCGCGGAAACCTTGCGGCGCGTGAATCGCGTCGAGCCGGAGTCGCTGGTGGCGCTGAACGAGTTGTCTCATGCTGAACGCGAGGCGCGGCGGGAGTCGGCGCTGGCGAACCTGAGGGCGCAAATCGAGGTCAAGCAGTTTTCGGCGGCGCAGCGCATTCTGGGTTGGTCGGAATCGGTAGTTGGCTTTCCGATCGCGCTTTACGGCGCCGTCAACCACCTGTTCGGTGCGGTTCTCCTGCTGGCCGGCGGTCTGTTCAAGCGGGACGCGCAGCCGCTGCTTGGTCGTTGGATCGCGCGAGGTCTGATCGTACTCGGATGTTACACGGGCCAGGTGGCACTGATGAACCACTTTTTCGGCAGGGCCGCGGCGGGCTATTATGCCGTCACTCTTCCGTTGTCGGGCGCCTATCTCGCGCGTTATGTGTGGCTGATTCAACGCCGGACGCGGGTTCTGATGGCCGGAACGCGAAGCGCCATGATGCAGGCTCTCGCCGACAAGAATCGTGGCAAGTTTTTCGAGAAGTTAGACAATATTCTGGTCAGTGGCCATTAGTCCTTGGTCCTTTGTCCTTGTCAGTTGTCCGTTGTCAGTGGTCAGTTGCTCACCTTCGCTCTTTCTGAGAGAGGATTGGGATCGTAGATCGTAGTTCGTAGCTCGTCGTGGCCGCCAGAAACCACGATCTACGAGCCACGAACTACGAACTGCTAACTGCGAAACGCAAGCGGGCAACGGACCACGGACAACTGACAACGGACCAGGAACCAATGACTAAGGACCGAACATGCTTCTTCTAACCGAACAAGACGTCCAAGACCTGTTCCCGATGACGCGCGCGATCGAGTGCGTGACCGCGAGCTTGAAAGCGCAGCACGATGGCGGAGCGATCAACCGATCGCGCGAGCGTATTTTTCTGCCCGAGACTTCGTTGCACTACATGGCCGCGGGCTATCCCGACGAAAAGCTCCTCGGCATGAAGATTTACACCGTCGCGCGCGATGGCCTGCGATTCCTGGTGCTGCTTTATGACGGCGGAAGCGGCGCATTGCTGGCGGTGCTCGAAGCCGATTACCTTGGACGGATTCGCACGGGCGCGGCCAGCGGCGTTGCCACGAAGTATATGGCCCGCGAAGACGCAGCGACCGCAGGCGTGATCGGGACGGGCCGCCAGGCGCGTACGCAGCTCGAAGCCATTGCCGCCGTGCGTCCGCTGAAGATCGCGCGTGTGTTCGCCCGCGATGCCGCGCGGCGTGAGAGTTATGCGCAGGAGATGACGCGCAAGCTCGGTTTCGAGGTGGCGGCCGTCGAGAGCGCCGAGGCGGCGGTGCGCGGCGCCGGAATCGTAATTACCGCGACCAGCTCGCGGGATCCGGTCCTGAAGGGTGAATGGCTGGAACCGGGCGCCCACGTGAACGCGATCGGCGCCAACATGCTGAATCGGCGCGAACTCGATGACGCCAGTCTCTCTCGCGCGGCGCTGATCGCCGTGGACGCGATCGAGCAGGCAAAGGAAGAAGCGGGCGACCTGGTGCAGGGCCTCAACGCGATCCGGGGCGGCTGGAATGCGGTGGTCGAATTGCATGAGATCGTGGCTGGCGCCCGGCCGGGACGCGCGTCCGCAAGCGATATCACGATCTTCAAATCGTCGGGAATAGCGCTGTGGGACGTGATTTCGGCTGCGTACATCTATCGTCGCGCCGTGGAAGAAGGCAGAGGCCGGAGAATTCCGCTGTGGGGCGAGGCCTGATCGCGTGCTGTAGCGGCGCTCTATGAGCGCCGTTTTACCAAAGACACTGTGCCGAAAAACCGTACCGCCGATGTCCGAAACGCAAAGTTTTCATGGAATGCTGGACGCACGACCCGCAACCGACGCTGATGTACCTTTTCTAGAAGATGTGTTTTTGCGTGCTATGCGCGTTCATATTACAGCCACACGTGGCTTCTGGGACCAGCCAAAAGAACGGGATCAGTTCTACGAGCAGCTTCACCTCGAACACACGCGCATCATCGAACGCAGCAGCGCTCCAGTCGGCTTTTTCATGATCACTCCGCGAGGAGACGACATTGAATTGCACACCCTTTGCATAGCGCCCGAATACCAACGGCAGGGCATGGGGACCTTGGTAATCCGGCAGATCGTAACCGACGCGCAGGAGCACGGGCGCGAGGTTTTCTTGTCAGTCCTGAAGTCCAACGCGATGGCCCGTGTGTTCTACGAACGTCTGGGCTTCATGGTGATCGCAGAAGCCACACACCACTACCAAATGCGGCTGTCTTATGAACGGTAGCATTTCGGCGGTGGGGGCACGGC
>JASHQD010000037.1 GCA_030037755.1 Terriglobia bacterium | reverse complement strand
CAGACTTCTCCGACTGACCCCCAGTTCGCGCGCCAACGCTCCAAAACTCTCGCAGCCCTGCATCCGATCCAAGGCCATCTGCTGAAACTCCCGCGTCCGCCTTACCCGCCGTTTTCTCACTCGCAGCTCCTTTCGCTGCAAAGTGTGCCACTCCGGACTGTCTCACTTCAAGGGTTCAGTCCACTCCTGACCGTGCCTTTAGTTCGCCGGGCAGACTGGCATAAGAGCAGGGAGACCTTCGGTCGCGGCGGCGGTGCGGTCAGGAGACGGTGCCACAACAAGTTGAGCTTAGCCTCCACATTTCGTTCTTGAACCCTGATCGCGACAAAGGATACAATCCGTAACCGATTATCGACGTGCAAGATGGCCTCTGCGTGGCGATCCGCAAACTCGGTGTCTCAATCTACGCCACGATTGCATCTTGTCCGCCGACAAGCTTGGGACCGCCGTTTTTACCTGGCGATGGCGCTTGCTTCGTCCTTGCTTGTGTTTTTGGCGTTTAGCCGGACTTTTTATCTCAAGCCATACTTCGGGACGCAGCCACTGGATTCACTGGTTGTATTGCACGGTTGTGTGTTCACAGCGTGGATGCTGCTCTTCATTGTGCAAACCGCGCTGATTGTCACGGGCTGGCCAGCAATCCACCGGATTTTGGGTTACGCCGGTGCCGTGCTCGCAGTGGGCATAACAGTCTTGGGCTTGGCTGTGGCATTTCGAGCGGAGAGGCTTGGACATCATCCATTTGCACCCGATGCGGAGACTGCATTCCTGTTTTCACTGGGCGATATCGCGACCTTTGCGCTTTTTGTGGCGCTCGGATTTGTACTGCGACGCAATCGCGAGACTCACCAGCGGCTGATGCTGCTCTCAGTTGTTGCGGGATTGCTAAGCGCGACGCCACCACGGCTGCCTTTGATTGGTGGCAATCCTGCTGGAATGGCGATCGTCGGATTCGCATTTCTATTTGCTGGCCCGGTTTACGATCTGATCTCGCGGCATCGCATTCATCCGGCATACATTTGGGGCTGTGTATTTGCGCTTCTGACCGGGCCACCCGTAAGATTAGCAATCGCTGGGACTCCTACGTGGCATCGCGCCGCGAAGTGGCTGATAAGCCTTTGAAATCCAAATTCGGTGCGATTGATTTCCAAGGTCGCGGATTGGAACCCATCACGTCGCATACCACTCCCTAAAAACGGGGCTCACCCTGCCCGGCAAGAGTGCAGTTCCCTCGTTGGGGCACGGTTTCCTGACCGTGCCACCAGTTCCCAGTTCGTGCAGGGAGACCTTCGGTCGTGGCGCCGGCGTAACCCGTGATTTGTCCCAATTCGGAAGGGAATACCTTCTCTATTCGCCTGCCGCATGAATCGGCGCCTTCGCGCCAGTCAGTTCATCAACCAAGGAGTCGGCACTGTAAATCCGGCGCAGGGCTTCCAGGATGCCGCGTGAATCCACGCTAAGGACTCGCGCTTGGCTATCGTCGTAATAAAAGTCCCAGACCAGGGACTGAATGTTCATGTCGAAAACAATTCCCACGACCTCGCCATCCTTGTTCACGGTCGGGCTGCCCGAGTTGCCGCCGATGACATCGGCGGTGGAAACATAATCGAGTGGCGTTTCGAGATTCAGTGTCGACTTCGTCTTCAGCCAACTATCGGCCAGATTATATGGAGGCTTGCTGGCGTGCTGGGCGGCATGTTGGAAGGCCCCACCAAAAGTGGTGTAGTAAGGGATCTTCTTTCCATTCTCTTCATATCCCTTCACCATGCCATAGCTGAGGCGCAAAGTATGGGTCGCGTCCGGTGGCTGGGTGAACCCTGACTGGGCGAATCGCGCCTCTGCGATGGTTGCGCCCTCGCGCCGCACTACGGCGTCGACCTCATCCTCGAAGCGCTTTCGCACCGCGCGTGCCTCGGCATCCGTATTGCGCATCAGAAGGATCAGCGGATCCGTGCTGGCGTCCACTGCCGCCTTCCCGCCGTCGTAGAGCTGTTTGCGGAAGGACGCATCGTCGAGTTTTGTGCCGGCAACAACGGCCTTGGCTGCTTCTTCCGGTGACTTGCCGCCGAGCGCCGCCTTCACCGCCGCATCGTCAGGTCCCAGCGCCTCCTGCATCTGGGCCAGGGAGAGGGTCAACCTTTCAGTCTCAAGGTTCTTGTATACGGGAGCGGGGCTGAACAGGTCCTGCTCCAGAGAGGGCAGTGCGGAGTCGCGAAACTCGCGGAGACGGTCGCCATTCGGCTTCGACTTTTCCTCTGCGGCACGAACCAGCATGCGCGCGTAGTACGGCAGATCCCCGCCAAGCAGAGGAAAACGCTCCAGGTAAGTATAGGCTCCATAAATCTGCTGGTGGACCTTCATGGCGTTGGCAATCTCTTCCCACGGGTCGGGCGCGCCCGGATGTTGATCGATGTAGGCTTTTTCCCGCGCGCTCTCCGCCGTTTTCATCTTCGACAACACAGCATTATGCTTCAGCCCCTCATACCTGCCGTTAAACACTTTTTGTACATTTTGATACTGTAGGAGCGCGCCCTCGGCGATACGCGCGTTCTCCGCTGATTCCGCGCTGAACTTCTCGAGTATGGCGATGCTGCGCTGACACCTGGCCAACGTCGATGGATAGTCCACGTCCCTCAGAAATCCCAATTCCGCCACAGTCTTCAATCGGTCCGTGCTTCCGGGGCTGCCGGAAACAAAAACCAGGTCGCCATCCTTCACTCCCGCCTTCGACCATCGCAGGTAGTCGTCGAGATGAACGGGTTTGTCGTTTTCGTAGATACGAAAAAAGGCGATGTCCAGGTCATAGCGCGGGAAGGTGAAGTTGTCGGGATCGCCGCCGAACATCGCCGTATCAAACTCAGGGGCAAATATCAGGCGCACATCGGTGTATCTTTTGTACCTATAGAGGTTGTAGACTTCGCCCGAGTAGAATGTGACTACATCGCAACGCAGGCCGGTCGAGGTCGCGCAGTCTTTTTCTATGGCGCTCAGGGCGGAGCGTTGCGCCTGGGCCGCATCGGCGGTCGACATGGAAGGCGTGACGACGGCTTTCATCTTCGCTGTAACATCGTCGATTCCGACCAGCACGTTGAGCTCAAGATCGGGACACTTGGCCTCCTCCGCCCTTGTCCTGGCGTAGAAACCGGTCTTCACATAGTCGGCGCCCGAGGTGGCGAGTTTATGGATGCAGTCGGCACCCACGTGCTGATTGGTGAAGACGAGGCCGTCGGCGGAAACGAACGAGCCTGACCCTCCGCTGTTGAACCGCACTGACGAAAGCCGCAGGTGGTCCAGCCATCGCTGCGTCGGCAGAAAACCCTGTTGCTTCCGCACCCGATCTTTGGGGAAATTGTTGTATAGCCACATTCCCTCGTCGGCGATCGCCAGAGGCGTTGCCCAGGCAAGAATGAATCCGAAAATGAACACTCTCGTCTTCATGAATCGCTCCGCGTAGTTGGTAGAAGCTCGCAATGTGACCCAGCCTTGGCGTCGTAGTGATGGGTCATTCCCTGAGCGCGCTGCTCACTTCGCCGCCTGAACCGTCCGCGGTTTCTTTGCAGGGGGTTAAGGGTACAGCGGCTGCTGAAGAGTCTGGCGAAATGAGGGTAAGGGCCGCTCGGTTAACATTTTGGAAATCATGTCGCAGTGAAACCAAATAAAAGCCGGAGTAGGACCAAGTTTCCAGTAGTTTTCGTTGAAGAATTTTTCATTCTGTTGCTCGGCGGGTACCAGGCTTCGCATATTGTCGCGAATCGCCGCTATTTTCATGGCGGTCTTATCCATGAAGAGCGCATCTTGCTCTCGCCAATACGCGGCCGCGATCCGGCTCGCGCCAGACTCCACGGAATAGTGACTGCCCCCGTTTTCATGTTGGCAGGCTTGCCACCAGTGTCCCAGTTCATGCGTGAAAATCCAGCGGTGGGCCATCTCTTCAAAGGCTTGATCGCCCTGACCGAATAAACTCGCAAACTGTGCCTGCTGGTCAGGTCCCAGCTGTTCCCACATCGCCACATGCACAACATTCTTCTCGCGGTCGTAAGCCCCATACGACGGCGGGTTGTCCAGGATAATTTCCGGGGGCGGGAGGCTGGGTTGAAACCCTTCGGCTTTAATCCGGCTCACAAAGGAATCGCGCAAGGCGACGAGTTGCGCCATGGCGGCTTTCTCGGAAGACGGGATTGTTGCAGGCGGACGCGCAGTCTGTGCACACGCATACGCTGGAATCATCGCGAGCGCGAAAACGGCCATCCAGGGGAACCATGCTTTGAGAAACACTGTCATCCGGAGTCTCCTTCTTGATTAAACTTTGGGTTCAACGGCGTCTTCAAGATATGAGTCGCATTCGCGCTGCGCTTTGCTCCAACCTGAAGTCGTGATAAATTGCTTCGCGCGTCCGTGTCGGCTTCTGGCTCCCCCGGCCGAACGGGAGGTATCCTGCCGAAAGCGGCCCGCAGAAGTCCTTAGAGAATTCTCAGAAATTTATCAGGCGGGTTATGATCAATCAGGAGAAGGGTTTATACGAGTTTGGTCCCTTCCGGCTTGACCCCGGCAAGCGCGTATTGCTGCGCGACAACCAGCCTGTCCCGTTACAACTCAAAGCGTTTGAGACTCTTCTCGTGCTGGTCCGCAACAGCGAGCAGGTGGTTTTGAGGGACGACCTGATGAGCGCGGTCTGGCCGGACTCTTTTGTCGAGGAGTCCAACCTGACGCAGAACATCTTCGTGTTGCGGAAAACTCTGGGTGAAACGGCCGAAGGCGACCGCTACATCGTCACCATCCCGGGTCGAGGCTACCGCTTCGCCCGGAAGGTCCGGTTGATCTCCGATGAAGACGGCCTGGTCGTGGAGAGTCACTCGCGGACTCGGGTGGTGCTTGAGGAACAGAGTTTCCGCGACGTTGGCAACACAACCATTGCCAGACAGACGACGGCGCCGCGGATACGCTGGAGGGTAGTTGTCGGCACCACGGTGCTGGGCCTGGCTATGGCGGCAGTGATGTTTCGTCCGACGGTGCCGCCGCTGCGAGTGACCCGCATCCGCCAGCTCACGCACATCGGCACGCTGGTTCACAACACAAGACTCGTAACCGATGGCCCACGCATCTATTTCCGGATGTGGGAGGGCAAGGAGCGGGTGATACGGTATGTGTCTCAGGAAGGAGGCGAGGTGTTTCCAGTAGAAAAGCCCTTCCCAGACCTGGAAATTGACGACGTCTCTCCCAATGGCTCCGAGTTCCTGGTGGCCAATCGGGGAGACTCTCGCAACCTCGTAGATCCGACGGCCCCTCCATTCGGGATATGGCGGGTTCCGGTGCCCTCCGGTTCTCCGCGGCCCGTTGGAGACGTCCATGCGCGCGCTGCCACATGGTCTCCGGACGGGCACACCATTGCCTATGTGGTTGATTCTGACCTCTATGTTGTAGACCCTGATGGGAGGAATGCCTGGAAGTTGGCGAGCCTGCCGGGCGAACCCTTCTATCCCGTGTGGTCGCCAGACAGCAAGCGTCTCCGCTTTTCGGTGACAGATCCCGGCACGAATGGCACCAGGCTCTGGGAGGCTGACCTGTCCACCAAGACCGTACGGCCCTTGCTTCCGGAGTGGCCCAGCTCGGAGCGCGTTTGGGCCGGAGGGTGGACGCCAGATGGAAAGTATTTCTTTTTCACTTCTCTCGACGACTGGACGGCAAGAAATATCTGGGCGATCCGCCGGGAAGAATCCCTGCGGCGCGTCAACTCTGAACCTGTGCAGATCACAGCGGGTCCTCTGATCTTTTATCTACCCACTCCCAGCAAAGACGGGAAGAGCGTTTTCGTGGTGGGAGATCAGATGCGCGGCCAACTCTTGCGTTATGACGCGCCCACGGGGGAGTTCGTTTCTTACGCCCAGGGGATCTCCGCCGACCACTTAGCGTTTTCTCGCAATGGACAGTGGATGGCTTATGTCGAGTTCCCCGAGGGCATCCTGTTCCGCAGCCGTGTGGATGGTAGCGAACGGCAGCAATTGACCTTTCCGCCCATGCGCGCGTTCAGTCCCCAATGGTCGCCTGACGGCACTCAGATTGCCTTTCAGGGGTTGGCGCAAATGGGAGCACACAATAAGATCTACCTGGTCCCGAGCCGCGGAGGCCTGCCATCCCTGGCAGCTCCCGCAGAGCGTGACCGGCAAACTTACCCGTCGTGGACATCGGACGGAGGTTCGATCCTGTTTTCCAGTTCGGATGAGACGGATTCGAACCCGGTCTTGAGCATTTTGGATTTGGAAACCAAACGCGTCTCGATTCTCCCGGGAACCGCGGGGCTTTATCTGGCGCAGATTTCTCCAGACGGCCGCCACGTCGCCGCCATCGAGGAAGCAACGCGAAGACTGATGCTCTACGACATGGTCTCACATCAGACACGGACTCTGGCGACACTGGGGGACTATCCCCGCTGGTCTGCCGACGGACAATACGTGTATTTCAGCACGCCCTATTGGAATGGCGGGAGTAACGGCGGCGTTTACCGTTGGAATGTTGCGACCCATGCAACCGAGATTGTGACCCCGTACCCGGAGTTCCTCCTGACGGGTGCTTGGGGTGTGTGCTATGGCCTGACTCCTGATGGAGAAACGTTGATGCTTCGCGATGTCAGCACCCGCGATCTCTACGCGCTTGACATGGAACTGCCTTAGCTCCCCAACATGGCCAAAACGAGGATGAACCCGAAACTGAACAATCTCGCCCTTACGAGACGCTCCATGTTTTCAGCGTATTCTCTCTTCAACCGCGAGCGGCGAGCATTGTACCCGTCCGTGCTCACCTCAACGAGATCGTCTTGCGATCGCCAGTTGTGATCACCAGCGAGAGCAGTGTTGCCGCGAGTTCTTGGCGAGAATCGCGGTTACACTCAAGAAACCTGGAATCGCCCCTCCACTGGGCGGTTTGTCGGCTACTCTTCCATGACACCGCCCGGGCCCAATGAAAGAGTGGCCCGTCATCGGGAACAATCCTGAGAGAGGCCAGGCTGGCGCAGACCTTGGGTCGAGAACTCGCGAAGTCCTCAATCGCGCAAGAAGGTCTGCGCCAGCCTGCGCCAAATGTGTTTGGGGTGCTTGGCCAGAACGGTGGTCGTAAGACTAAGAATTTCCCAATACAGTAGACTCACCTCCCCAAGCTCGTTTATCAGGGCTTAGGGTGCGTCAATGGCTGGCCTTATATTCAAGAATGCTCTCCTTTGCTTGGTTCGACACATCTAATTCCGGGAGCTGGTATTCCCACCGCATGATCAGGGCGCGAACGCGACCATAGGAGATCCGTCGATGAGAGCTGTTGGCTATAAGCGAGCGCTTCCGATTAATGATCCAGAATCTCTGCTCGATGTG
>JASHQD010000535.1 GCA_030037755.1 Terriglobia bacterium | reverse complement strand
GAGCCAATCAGAATGACCGAAGCCTGCATCTCCTTATTGGCGGAGCAGACGTCTCGCACAAAATCCTGCGTAAGTGACGTGTAGCTAGGTTCCATCAACACCCGACTACTCCTCCTCAACCGCTGCGACAAGCTCTCCCACTTCGTTTAAGAAGGACTCAAGTTCGGAAACAAGATCCTCTAAATCAACTTCGGATAACTCTTCGCCTGGATCTCCATACGACACATCTTTCCGCAGCTCATTCAATCTTACAAGTAGGTCGCTGACGTCGGTCTTGAGTTTATTCTCTTTAAACAGACTCTTTGCAAGAGCAGCCTTCTCGTAATGTTTCTTCGTCCAAGCTACCCCGAGTGCAGTTGCCGCCGCTACGAGTGCATTCTCATAGGAGTAAAAGCACTTTGTCACGCACTCCGCTGGCTCTTCCGGCGACCAGGAGTCGACCGCCGCCCGATCCCACTGATCCCTGGCTCGCGCCAAGTGCGCTTTGGCTTCCCTCAGGCGGTCCTTCTTCGATCTCGTCATTGACGTGGTCAGCTTTCTGAACTGGGATCGCTGGATTGGATGGTCTCAGCGTCGATCTCCCAACTGCCACGGCCGACTGACTCAGTAACCTCTAACTTCCGTCAGATATCCAGATTCTTCACGTCGAGGGCATTCTGCTCGATGAACTGCCGTCGCGGCTCGACGGCGTCGCCCATGAGAATCGTGAAGATTTCATCGGCGCCGGCCACGTCTTCGGCCTGGACTTTCAGCAGCGTGCGCTGCTCGGCGTCCATGGTTGTTTGCCAGAGCTGGTCCGGATTCATTTCACCGAGGCCCTTGAAGCGCTGGACGGTGAGGAGCTTCTTGCCCATGCTCATGACGTGCTCCAGCAGTTCCTTGCGATTGGGAATCGTCATGAGGTTGCCATTGTTGGAGAGAGCGAACGGCGGCTTGTCGTTGTCCCGGACGCGCTTGTGGAGTTCGAACAGCCGGCGATAATCCGCATTGGTCAGCAGTTCCCAATCGACCACGCGCTCGGGCATGGTGTCGCTCCAGACCGCCAGCATATAAAGGCTGTGCTCTTCGTCCAGGCGCAGGGCCGTCTTGAAATGGTGCGATTTCAGATCGTGCGACACCGCTTCGAGCTTGGTCTTGTCCTCGAGCTCGGCCTTCTTGCTCACTTCCGCCGATAGCAGCGCATCCACAACGCGCGCGTCGCCGACGCGCTTCTCCAGTTTCTCAAACAGCTCGTTGTATTCCGCAAGCGCCAGCAGGAAATTGGTCAGCTCGCCGCCTTCGAGCCGCACCTTCTTGCCGTCGCTGCCGGCCTCGACCGTATGGTCTTCCGTGGCGCGGCGCATGATCTCGCGGCGAAAATCCTTCTCGTCGGTGATATAGCGCACGCTCTTGCCCTTCTTGATCAGATACAGCGGAGGTTGCGCGATGAACACGTGCCCGCGCTCGACGAGCTCCGGCATCTGGCGATAGAAAAACGTCAGCAGCAACGTGCGGATGTGCGACCCGTCCACGTCGGCGTCGGTCATGATGATGACCTTGCCGTAGCGGAGCTTGGCGACGTCGAAATCGTCCTTGCCGATGCCCGTGCCGAGCGCCGTGATCAGCGACCGGATTTCCTCGTGGCTGAGCATCTTGTCGAAGCGGGCTTTTTCCACGTTCAGGATCTTGCCGCGCAGCGGCAGAATGGCCTGATAACGCCGGTCACGCCCCTGCTTGGCAGAACCGCCTGCCGAATCGCCCTCCACGAGGAACAGCTCGCAACGTTCGGGATCGCGCTCCTGGCAATCGGCAAGCTTGCCGGGCAGGCCGCCGGAATCGAGCGCGCCCTTGCGGCGGGTCAGCTCGCGAGCCTTGCGCGCCGCTTCGCGCGCCCGCGCGGCATCGATGGCCTTGGCGCAGATTTTGCGCCCCATGGTGGGATTCTTCTCGAAGTTCTCCATGAGCTTCTCGTAGACGAAGCTGGCCACGGTGGATTGGATGTCGCTGTTCAGTTTCCCCTTGGTCTGACCCTCGAACTGCGGCTGCGGCAGCTTGACGCTGATCACCGCCACCAGTCCCTCGCGGACGTCTTCACCCTGCAGGTTCTCCTTCACGTCCTTGAAGAGATTCTGGTTCGCGCCGAACTGGTTGATGGCGCGCGTCAGCGCCGAGCGGAATCCCGAAAGATGCGTGCCGCCGTCCACGGTGTTGATGTTGTTCGCAAAGCTGAAGACCGTTTCGGCGTAGCCGTCGTTGTACTGGAGACCGAACTCGATCGCGATTCCTTCGCGCTCCGATTCGGCGTAGATCGGCTGCGTGTGCAGCACCTCTTTGTTTTTGTTGAGGTGCTTGATGAACTCCGCGATGCCGCCGGTGTAGTGAAACTCGGCCTGCTTGTTGCTGCGTTCGTCCTTCAGGGTGATCGTCAGACCCTTATTGAGGAAAGCGAGTTCACGGAGGCGCTGCGCCAGGGTGTCGTAGTGAAATTCAATCGAATCGAAGATCTTGGCGTCGGGCAGAAAGGTGACCTTGGTGCCGCGCTTTTCGGTTTTGCCCGCCTTTTTGAGCGGATATTTCGGCTCTCCGCGCTCGTACTCCTGCTCCCAGGTGTAACGCGTGGGGTCTTTGCCGCTCTCGCGCCAGATTTCCAGATCGAGCCACTCGGAGAGCGCGTTTACCACCGAGACGCCGACGCCGTGCAATCCGCCCGACACCTTGTAACTGTTGGTGTCGAACTTGCCGCCGGCGTGGAGCACCGTCATAACGACTTCCGCCGCCGATCGGTTCTCCTCCTTGTGCAGGTCGACGGGAATGCCGCGGCCGTTGTCGATCACGGTGACGGAATTGTCCGAATGGACGATCACCTGGATCTTGTCGCAGTAGCCGGCGAGAGCCTCGTCCACGGAGTTGTCGACCGCCTCCCAGACGAGGTGGTGAAGGCCCATGGCGCCGGTCGACCCGATATACATCGCCGGCCGTTTGCGGACAGCCTCGATCCCTCCCAGCACCTTGATGCTTTGGGCGTCGTAAGTCTGTTCGTTATCCGATTTCTTCTTCGTCTCGGTTGCTTCGCTCACTCGAACCTGTTCCTCTCTACGTCAGCCGCGCGGATTCCGCTGCCCTCGTGCTGTAGCGGCGATGTCCTCATCGCCGTACCCGGGGAGCCGGTGGCTCTCGGCGGTGAGGACACCGCCGCTACAGCTGCCAAACGCCCTATGCCCGACGGGTAAAGTGATTCGTGGGACGCGGTTTAGCCCCGGCTCCCCGCCGGGCGCCCTGAAGCCAGAATCTCGCGCCTTTGACACATCCCATTATACAGGTTTCGGGCGCGTTTGTCGAGGCCGGAATCCCGAGCGTAGGCTACATTAGTAGGACAGGTTCATTGACGATTTTCGATTGACGATTGACAGAATGCGGTTTCGAAGTCAACAGTTCAGCTGCTTCCGAGCCAAACAGCCAGCAGCAGACTGAAGACGCGGCCTCTCAATCGGCAATCGGCAATCGAAAATCGTCAATCGGCAATGGATTGCAACCGCCCCGCTCTCCCATGTAGACTCCGTGTTCGCGATTCCCGAGGTGCGCATGTTTATTCCGCAGGCTTACGGCCTGGCCCTGGCGATGATGATCCTCACCATGTTCTGCTGGGGAAGCTGGGCGAACACGCAGAAAGCGGTCGGCACGTGGCGCTTTGAGCTCTTCTACTGGGATTACGTCTGGGGCATCGTGCTGTGCTCCATCCTGATCGGCCTGACTTTCGGGCGCACCGATCCTTCCAGCCCGGAGAGCTTCTTCAACAATCTCGCGCAGGCCGGCACCACGAACCTCGTGCTGGCGTTCCTGGGCGGCGCGCTGTTCAATCTGGCGAATCTCCTGCTGGTGGCGGCCATTGCCGTGGCCGGACTCGCCGTGGCGTTTCCCATCGGCATCGGACTGGCGCTCGTGATCGGCTCGATTCTGAACTACGTGGTCACGCCCAAGGGGAATCCGCTGCTGCTCTTCGGCGGCGTGGCGCTGGTGGCGATCGCCATCGTGCTTGACGCCATGGCTTACCGCAAGCTCTCGAGCGACCGCGGCGTCTCGTCCAAGGGCATCCTGCTCAGCCTGCTCTGCGGGATCTTCATGGGATCGTTCTATCCGCTCGTCGCCAAGGCCATCACCGGCGAACGCCACCTCGGACCTTACACCGTCGCCGTGGTCTTCGCGGCCGGCGTGGTGGTGAGCAATATCCCTCTGAATTACGCCTTCATGCGGCGCCCGATCAGCGGTCCGCCGGTGCGCATGGCCGATTACTTTCAGGGCCGCGGCTTGTGGCATTTCTTCGGGGTGCTGGGCGGGATCATCTGGGGCATCGGCACGATCTCGAACTTCGTCTCGTCCTACGCGCAGATGGTCGGACCGGCCGCGTCGTACTCGCTCGGCCAGGGCGCCACGATGGTCTCGGCGATCTGGGGCGTGTTCGTCTGGAAGGAGTTCCGCGGCGCCGGTGCCGACACCGTCCGGCTGCTGGTTCTGATGTTCCTCTTCTTTCTCGCCGGATTGGCGTCCGTCGCCCTGGCGCCGGTGATCGGTTAAGCGTCGATCCTCAAACCAACTCAAGCCCAGGGCGCCACCAGCCGATAAAACCCTGTTGGAGTGTGGATTCAACATGTTTTTCACGCCTGCGGCCGAGCTGGTAGAGGCCAAGCCTGTCGCGGCCCGGCAGCCGATCTTCGACTCACGCCAGCGCGTCTTCGCCTACGAGTTGCTGTTTCGATCCAGCTTTGAGAATTCTTTCGACTTTTCCGACGGCGACCAGGCGACCAGCCGCGTTCTGGATTCCGTCGTTTCTTTGGGCCTGGACCGGCTGCTGGGCGGCCGGGCCGCCTTCATCAATTTCACGCGCGAAGCGCTGATGGAAGAACTGGCGACTCTCCTCCCCGCCGAACGCCTGACGATTGAAGTGCTCGAAACCGTCGAGCCGGACGAGGAGGTGGTGGCCGCCTGCCGCCGTCTCAAGGGGCTCGGATATCAACTGGCGCTTGACGACATTACTTCCCTTGACGAGGTCCACAACCCCCTGCTCAGCCTCGCTGACATCGTCAAGGTTGACTTTTCCCTGGCGAGCCCCCGCCAGAAAGCGGAGATTCCGGGCCAACTGCGCGCCCAAGGCATCAAGGCGGTGGCCGAGAAGGTGGAAGAACGCGAGGAATTCGATCGAGCCGTCGCCTGGGGCTACCAGTATTTCCAGGGCTTCTTCTTCTGCTCTCCGCAGATTATCGCCGCGCGCGATATCCCCGCTTTCAAGTTGAATCAGCTCCAACTGCTCAAAGTGCTGCACAACGCGGAGCTGGACTATGGCGAAATTGAGCACGTCCTCAGCCGCGATCTCTCTTTCTCGTATCGGCTGCTCAGGTATCTCAACTCCGCCCTCTTCGGGCTGCGCAGTGAGGTTCGCTCCATCCGCCATGCCCTTTCGATGCTGGGCGAAATCCTGATCAAGCGCTGGGTGGCCATGGTGGTCCTGGCCGCAATCGCCAGTGACAAGCCGGCGGAACTGCTCCGGGTGGCGCTCCTGCGGGCCCGCTTCTGCGAACTTCTATCTTTGCCGCTGGTGTCCAGAGAAGAGCAGGGCGACTTTTTTCTTCTGGGTCTGTTCTCGGTCATTGACGCCTGCTTGAATCAACCCATGGAACTGGTGGCGGCTGACCTGCCCCTGGCTCCGGAAGTCAAAGCCGGTTTGCTCGGAGCCGACAACCTGCACGGACGCGTCTTCCAGTGCGTCTCCGCTTTCGAGCAAGCGGATTGGGCGGCTGTGACCGGTCTTGCCGATTCCCTCAAGCTGCCTGCCGAATTTGTCGGCGAATCCTACCGCCAATCGGTGGAGTGGGTGAGCGAAGGGCTCTCTTAGGGCATTACAACGGCTGCTGTAGCGGCGCTCTATGAGCGCCGGTTTCCTAAAGAAACTGCGCCGAAAGGCCGGCGCTCATAGAGCGCCGCTACAGCAACCATCACTATATCGGTAATGCTCCGTAAGTGCCCCCGGAAGCAAAACTGAGCGTCAATACCGGTAGACCGTCGCGCGCTCCGTTTCGATCCCCTGCGGCGAGAAGCGCCAGAATTGGCCTTGATCGTTCTCGTCGCCATTCAGCCGGCGGCCAGCCACCCAGGCATCCTCCGCGAACGACCCTTCTTCGATCCAACCGATTCCCGCATGCGCCGGGCCGGGGCTCTTTGTCGAGAAGCGGATGCGGAATCCGCTGCCGGCGCCAAGGAATTCATTGGGGCCCGTCGCGATGATGAGACCGTATCCGATCTTCGCCTCGCTGCCGAAAATCTCGTCCAGGCTGACGTCGAGTCCGTAGCCATTCATCTCGAACGTGGCGCGAGCGTGATCGCGACTGAGCAGAAATCCCGCGATATCGCTCGTGCCTTGATGGCTGAGGATGAGCGACGCCAAAGGCATCAGGGCGGCGTAGCTCTTGCCGAGATCGTTGTCCGCGTCGTTCCAGGAATCAATCCCGAAAGGCGAGAATCCGATGGCGTTGCGCGCGCCCAAGGCATAAAAGACGTGCGCCTCGCCGAGGGCGCCGCCGTTGGTCTCCGGAATGAGCATCGGATTGCCGCCGCGATTGTAGCGATCGCACCAGTCCGCGAAGTTCATCGCGTAAATGTCGGGCGAGTAGATGTCGAGCGCGTTGCCGGCGGCTTTCCACACGTCCATCACGTCAGGCAGTGGACCGCCGCTCGGATACTGTCCCGGAACGGCACTGGGCCCGGCGAGCCACGTGTTGACGTACATCGGGATGGGATACTCGGCCTTGCCGGCCGCGGCGACAGCGTTGATGTATTGGGCGTAGTGCCAGGCCATGAAGGTCTTGTCGGTTTCCGGACCCGTTCCGAACACCTCCTGCCACGTGCCCGAGGTCCGCGAGCCTGCTGCGTCCCACCGCTCGCGGAACTCGGGGAGCAGGGCATCGCGATTCTGCCCGATATGGGTCATCAGCTTCTGCGGAACCGGCCCATCGAACGCCTGATTGGCGGCGGGGCTGCGGTCGCGCGAGTCGCCGAGCACGCCGACCTCGTTCTCGACCTGCATCATCAGGACCGTGTGGGCGTCGCCATCCACCTGGCGAATGTGGCGCATCACCGCGGCGAACGCGCGCGCGTCGGCGTCGCGCGTCTTGGTGCCCAGCGGGCTGAGGATCTCGACGGGATCGCCGTTCTTCTCGATCACGCGCGGGAACCGTTCCGCGTCCTGCTTCACCCACAGCGGCGCGTAGCTCGACATGCCGTTCTTCCAGCTCGCGAGCCAGAGAAAAACCAGGCGCAGATGATTCCGGCGCGCGTCCTGGATCAAGCCATCGACGAGGGTGAAATCGAACTTGCCTTCCTCAGGCTCGACCAGCTCCCAGGAGAGCGGCGTCAGCACGGTATTCAGGGGAATGGCGGCGAGACGCGGCCAGATCGGACGCATGTAGTCGAGACTTGACGAGCTCGAGTTGTGAATCTCAGCCGCCAGCATCAGGAACGGTTTGCCGTCCACCACGAGCTGGGTCGCAGTGCCGTGCCGCTCAAGATGCGGAATGCCCGTAGTTGGCTTTTGAGCGGGAACGGCGACGGCCACGAGCAGAATCAGCGGAACTAGAGTCCGAGTCTCCATAATGTACCTCCCGAGCCCGTAGGCGCTGGCCCCGCCGGCCCACTCGGCGCCACGACCTCCTATGGTTGAAGGCTGGCGTAGAGCCGGGACGAAAGCGAGGAGTTGCATCACACTCGTCGGTGATGCGAGGGTGGGCGACTCCCAGGTTCCTCGCCCAGCCCATTCTCGAATAATTTACTCGAGTGCGGCCGGTGATGTCTTAACCCCCGGGCCTCCAGGACTTTCGACGCTCACAGCCCGCGCCACATCAACGCCAACCACCTTTTATGACGAAAAAATACTTGACATTCTTCAAAGTGGGTTTATAATGCAGTAAATAAGCGGATGTTGTCGTGACTGTTAATCGTCTGGACGCGTTGTCATTCGACTCTTTCAAGCGGCCCCTCGAGCGTTTTGGTCTCAAACGCCAAAGCCAACCAAACCCATTATACTTAAAGCTAACGGCATCAGCAGCTTACCTTAGAAATGGCCACCGCCAAACCCACTGTGATTATCTTGCTTATTTTCAGCAGCTTAGCCTCGAAGAACGGCCTTATCTCAGCAAAAGGCCAGTGGAAGGGGCTGGAAGCGGCCGATTGCAGTGTAACCGTTATGCCGTCGCGCCCTCGACGTTACAGCCTGTCGTGACCCGCCAGCGAGCGGGACGCCAAAAACATCCCTACGGTCGAAGCTGGAATGTCACCTGGATTCAGTATGTTGCCGGACAAATCGCAGGTCGGTTTTCGAGGCCGTCTGACCGTTTGTTACACCTCCGACCGCGGCCCTGGGCGGCCACAGGGGGGCCGCCCCTACATCGGAATCAGGAGCAGGCCTTCGCGGATGAGTCTTCGAGCCAGTGTCATCTTGCCGGTGTCGTCGAGGCCTGGAAGATCGCGGATCGCAAATTGGGATTTGCCCAGGGCAAAACGAAGCGCTTCGCCGGCGCGCGCCGGGAACTTGATCGAACGGCCGTAGCATTCCAGGCATAGCAGGCCGTCCTCGGCGCGCAGGTAATAGATGAGGTTGGGCCGCGCGCCCACCACACTGTCCATGGTGACCCGGTCGAGCCCGGACATTTGCGCCATCTGACCCCGGAGCAACGGCGGGCACGAGGAGATGAAATCGTCCACAAATCCGTCGAAGACCGGATCAAGGTCCGGCCGCTCCGAGAGCTTCCGCAAGAGGCATTGAAATGTCGGGCGGGCCTGGGCGCGATCGAAATCCGGGCGGGCGAATCCCGCCGGGAGCGACTTGCGGAAGGCGGGATCGTTCAGGCAGGCGTCGGCGACGTATTCCAGCAGCAGATCGCTCCACGTGCGCGCCAGGACGCCGGCCGTGATATGCAGCGACAGCTCCTTGCCGGACTGGGCGTCGTGGACGAGGCCGCGCGGAACGTAGGCTACATCTCCGGGCTCAAGCCCGAACTCGAGCGTGGGTTCCCCGCGCGGATGCAGCGAGGCGTCGAATTCCTGGCTCGAAAGCGGCGACTCAACCGGCGTCCCGTAGAGGGTCCACTTCTTCGAATTCACCACCTGGAGCACAAACACGTCGTGCGTATCGTAATGGAATCGTGCGCCCTGCGCGCGCGGCGGCGTGAGATAGATGTTGGTTTGAAACGGGAAGCTGAACTCGCGTTCCAGGCTGCGGCAGAAGGCCGCGAGCGCGGGAACCACGCTGTCGAGAAAGGCCAGCGTGATGGTCGAGCCTTCTTCGAAAAGCTGGTAGACGCGAGCGACGTCGAGGGCGTCGCCGCGCGCCGTATAGTCCCGGGCCGTGACGTTTCGCGCCGCGTTCTTGAGCGTCACGTTGGGATAGCGAAGGTCCTGGGTGGTGAGGACGCGATCGATTTCGTCCAGAGACAGGAGCGACCCGAAGTAATCCGGCTGGCCGCGCCTGACAACCAGGGGCCGCTTTTCCCAGTACTCGTTGAAAAAGGCGTCGCGGCCGATCGGGCTGATCAGCCACTCGAGCGAGGTGGGGACTTCGGAGGATACACTCATTCCGTTCCGAGTCGTCGTGAACTTGGCAGAGAGGGTGCAGGCGCGAGAATCGCCGTCAACATACAATCCTCGTGCCTGCGTTAAGAGACTAGCGCCGGCGATTGTCGGGATCCTTGGCCTTGTCCGGATCGCTGGGTGGTTTGGGCTTATCGGGATCGGCTGGCCTCGGCTTGTCAGGATCCGCAGGCCGCGGATCAGGATCGGCGGATTTTGGCCTGTCCGGGTCGGCCGGCCTGGGTTTATCGGGATCGGCGCGTCTCGGCTTGTCGGGATCTGCCGGTTTATCCGGATCGGCCGGCTTCTGCTTGTCAGGATCGCCGCCCTGAGGCATGGCTTCCCGGGCTGCGGCTCGCCC
This sequence comes from Terriglobia bacterium, assembly GCA_030037755.1. GTDB lineage: Bacteria > Acidobacteriota > Terriglobia > UBA7540 > UBA7540 > Gp13-AA77. Next base: position 3,887 of record JASHQD010000535.1, on the reverse strand, counting down.
GCCGGCCACAACGGCCGCGGCGCCTCCGGCCAGCAGCACGCCGGTTTTGCTCAGGAACGCCCGCCCGCGCAACTTTGCGCTCGGTTACGATTTCGTCGTTGGTGAGGGATGCTTTCTCGTCAGACATGTTCGCTCCTCTGGCTCGCCTCCCCCTGGCTGCATGGATGCTCTCGATGCGGCCGGCGGCTTCCCGGACTCGACGGACATCGGGGAACTTATCACGGCTGAGGGATGGGATTCAATATGATTTGGTGCGGAGTTCGGCTCTTGACGAATCGTGGTCCATCGTCCGGGGTCGAACGCCGTCGGCTGCCAGCTTGGTTCCAAGGCTCCGGTCTATCCTCGACTTTTGAAACAGTATGGAGGAAAGTATGCCTGGGAAAATCATGATAACTAACTAATAATAACTCCTGTGTACTGAGGGGTTTCTGCTTAAAAATTGTATTGACACGGAGTATCAATTGGCAGTAGAGTTTCAGGCCGGGCGAGATGGGCCGGAGCACCTCACCTCGTCCCCACATTTTTTTAGCTTGCTCACTTTGCGTTTCGGGTCAGGCGTCAGTGCAGGTCGGCTCGGGGGAGTCACGGCGTCATGGCTTATTGTTGTCTTGCGGGCTGGGATAGCGTACCGCTCTCCTGGTTGGGTCCGGGTTGTAAAGATCGCCAAAAATTTCAAGGAGGAGGACGCACATGAGCGTCAGATCGAATCATGGGCGCAATGGGCTCGCGTTATGGAGTGCCCTGCTGCTGGCAGTGGCTCTGGCATTCCTGACGATGCCTGCTGCGTTTGCTCAGACGTCGACTACCGGATCAATAACCGGCACCGTCGCGGACCCGACGGGTGCCGTAGTGCCGAACGCAACCGTGACGGCAACTTCGACTGGTACCGGTGCCACGCGCACGATCCAGACCGGAGCCAACGGCAGCTACACATTCCCCCAGTTAAGTGTGGGCGAATACCGCTTGAACGTCGCAGCTTCGGGCTTCCGCACGGCGGATATCGGCCCGCTCACCGTGCAGGTAGACCAGGCGTTGACCCAGAACATCACGCTTGAACTCGGCCAATCCACCCAGACGGTGGAAGTGACCGCGCAGGGCGCGTTGATTCAGGTTGACAATCCCAACACCACCACCACCGTCAGCGCGCAGTCGATCGCCAATCTGCCGAACCCCGGCGGCGACCTGACGTTCGAGGCCCAGTTTGCTCCGGGTGGCGTGATGAACAACACCGGCGGCTACGGCAACGTGGAGTTCAACGGCCTGCCCGCTACTTCCAACAATTTCACCATTGACGGTCTCGACGCCAACGATCCCTTCCTGAACCTGAACAACTCCGGCGCCACCAACCTGCAGCTTGGTCTCGACGCCATCCAGGAAGTCAGCGTCAACACCACCTCATACGCCACCGACCAGGGGCGTCTGGGCGCGTCGCAGATTAACTACACCACCAAGTCCGGAACTAACCAGTTCCACGGCCAGTTGCACGAAATCTGGAACGGCTCGAAGTTCAACTCGACCGACTATTTCGTGAACGCCACCGGCGGTTCAAAGCCGCGCTCCAACGTGAACGAGTTCGGCGGCAACATCGGCGGCCCGATCATCAAGGACAAGTGGTTTTTCTTCGCGGACGTGGAAGGCACGCGGATTGCAATTCCGATCCTCCAGTCAAACATCACTTATCCGAGCGCAGCTTACCAGAGCTATGTGCTCTCCTCGTTGACAACGGGCGGTTTTGATCCGGTCTTCGACCGCACTCTGCCTGCCCAGTCGGCGGAAGTTCCGTTCTATCAGACTATTTTCAAGCTGTACGGCACGCAGGCGGGGAATCCGTACCCCGAGGTCGGCTGCCCGTTCAGCACCACTGGCCCGGTTACCAATGACGACGGCAACGGCTGCGCCGTCCAGCGCACTTTCGACCTGATCAATTTCGCCAAAGAGACGCTGGGCACCGGCAAGATCGATCACGCCGGGGATAAGAACCAGCTCTGGTGGCGCTTCCAGATCGATAACGGCCAGCAGCCCACCTACAAGGATCCCATCAACTCGGCTTTCGATGCGATTTCGATTCAGCCCGAGCGCAACGCGAACATGGGGTGGACTCACACCTTCGGTCCGACCCTGGTGAACAACTTCAACCCGGGCTTTGCCTGGTACTCGGCGATCTTCCAGCCGCTGAATATCACCCAGACGCTTAACACGTTCCCGATCGATCTGGTATCTCCGTTCCAGACGTTAGGCGGGATCGACTACGTCTGGCCCCAGGGCCGCAACGTCAACCAGTGGCAGTTGAACGACACCATGACGTGGACCAAGGGCAAGCATGAAATCAAGTTCGGCGAGAACATGCGCCGCGTCCTGGTGAGCGATCACGACTTCGGCGTCCTGAATACGCCGCTCATCTATAATCTCGACCTGCCTGCCTTCACTTTCGGCGCGGCCGACCTCAGCGTTCAGAACTTCCCGGTCAGCCTCGACGAACCCATCGGGATCGTCAACCTGGACACGTTCTTCGACGATACTTTCAAGGTGACGCCGAAGTTCACGTTGACCTACGGTGTGCGTGCCACCTGGAACTCTGACCCAAAGAACCAGCAGAATCTTTACTCGGCGCTGACGGGCGACTTCTTCAGCATCTCTCACGACGTCAGCCAGCCGCTGAACCAGGTGCTCAAGCCCGACCAGTCGTTCCTTTTCCCGCAAGGTACGCCGCTTATCTTCTGGCAGCCGCGCGGGGCAATTGCCTACCAGTTGAAGCCGAACACGGTGATCCGCGGCGGCTTTGGCGTATTCAGCGACATCTTCCCCGCCAGCCTTGCCGATTCGATGGCTGAGAATCCGCCTTACGATCCGGAGTTTGTAGGCGGTCCATTCGGAACGCCGGGGATTGGCGGAAATGCCATCGCTCCGGGCGTGCCGGGCAGTATCGAGAGCGCAGATGCTGCTGCGAATGCGGCTTTCCACAGCGCATTCTCGAGCGGAGCGCTCTCTTGCGCCGCCCCGGGCGCTCCTGCAAACTGCGTACCTTCGGCCGGAATCACGGCGGTGCCTGAGGGCCAGATGCAGTATCCCTACTCCATGCAGTGGAGCCTGGGTGTCCAGCAGCAATTCGCCAACAGTTGGGCTCTCCAGGTCCAGTATGTGGGCACTCGCGCCGTCCACCAGCCTTTCAGCGAGCAGGTGAACGGCTTCCAGACGGCCTGCGCCGGCTGCTTCTCGCCGTGGCCATACAACGCGCCGACCGACGAGCGGATGGGCGGCGTTACCCAGTACGTGGCGGGCGCCATGTCCACTTACTCTGGTCTGCAGACCAGCATGACGAAACGCCTGAGCCACGGCCTGCAGTTCACGGGCAACTACACCTGGAGCCACTGCCTCGACACAATCTCGAACGCCGGCGGCGGCTTCAGCCCGACGAGCAGCACCAACCCGATCCCCGGCGAGCTGTACCGCTACTACGGCAACTGCGACTACGACGTTCGCAACTCCTTCAACGGCAACTACGTTTACCAGCTTCCCTTCCACAGCTCCAACGGAGCAGTGAACGAGGTCATTGGTGGTTGGCAGATCTCGGGCGACCTGTTCCTGCGCACTGGCTTCCCCTTCACGGTGCAGAGCGCGAGCTGCGGCAACTACATCATTCAAGGCAGCGGTCTCTGCTTTGCCGACCAGGTACCGGGCGTGAACCCCTACTCGAAGCTCCAGACCATTCAGGACGTCACGCAGCCTGGGCAGGTGCAGTGGCTGAACCCGGCGGCGTTCCAGTCCGTCATCGACCCAACCAACAACACCTGTATCGGAGGTGGCAGTATCGCCGGCGAGGGCAATACACCGGCCAACTGCCAGTATGGGTCAATCGCGCGCAACTCGCTGTTCGGTCCCGGCTTCTT
>JASHQD010000534.1 GCA_030037755.1 Terriglobia bacterium | reverse complement strand
GTCAATGGCCAAATTGTGCTCCGGCCCATGATGTACCTGGCGCTGAGCTACGATCACCGGATTGTGGATGGCCTGGAGGCCGTGCAGTTCCTGGTGCGGGTCAAGCAGCTGGTGGAGGAGCCCGCGAGCTTGCTGCTCGAAGGTTGAGGCCTGGCCGGATTTTTTCCGCACCTGGCGTCACAGGGGATCGGGCCTATGTCCTCCCGGGTCGGAGGGTCTGAAAGGACCAGGCGCGCCCCTGTGAAGCGCAGGCTTTGGATCACCGCGACGAGCGCCGGAGGTATTCCCCCTGACCACTCTACGCGCCTGCCGGTTACACTACGCATTTCGGCCCCCGGCGTAAATGAAGATGTGACGGATTCGCCTGCCCTTGTGACCGAAAGCCGTTGGGGCGGGACGAATGATGAGGCCACTCCCTTGCTGTAACCGGGAAACCTCGCGGCCGAATTGGGACGTCGATGCGCTCCGCACCGGCGGCCGTCGATTCGAGATGACCCGCTCGACGGGCAATCCGCGTAGTCTGCGTAGTCTGCGTAATCTGCGTAATCTGCGTAATCTGCGGATCGCATTGCCAAAACACGCGCCCTGCGCCATGATGATTTCTTGAAACTTCACGCTTTGCCATGGAGGTTTTCATGCCAGCCGCAATTCCCGAAAAATTCCTCGATCTGTTCAACAAGCGCGCCTTCGCCAATCTCGCCACTCTGATGCCCGACGGCCATCCCCAGGTCACGCCTGTGTGGTGCGATCTTCAGGACGGCTACGTGCTCATCAACACTGCGCGCGGCCGCCAGAAAGACCGCAACATGAAGCGTGATCCTCACGTCTCGCTGGCGATCGCCGACCCCGACAATCCTTATCGCTATCTCGAGGTGCGCGGCCAGGCCGAGGAGGTGAATGCCGGCGCAGGCGCCGATGAGCACATCGACCGCATGGCCAAGAAATATCTCGGACAGGACAAGTACCCTTACCGGCAGCCCGGCGAAGTCCGCGTCCTGTACCGCGTCAAACCCGAACGCACCTCGACCATGGGGTAAGTCATGCCTTACTGTCCGCACTGCCAGACCGACTACATCGAAGGCGCAATCCGGTGCCTGGATTGCGGCGCGTCGCTCCGGCCGGGGTCGACGCCGCCGCGACCTCTTGATGAGGAGGGCGAGCCCAACGCGCGTTTCGCGCCGGTGCGCGTCTTCCAGGGATTGCACGCCCAATTCCAGGCCGAGCTCGCGCGGAACGTGCTCCAGGAGGAAGGCATTCCTTCTGCGATCACCGGCAACATGGGCGCCGAAATGCTTCCGGGCGCCGACATCGTCCAGCTCCTGGTGCGCGAGGAAGATCAGGCTCGAGCCTCGCAGATCGTGCAGGCGTTCCTGGAGTCGGATCAGAGCCAAGCCGAACCGCCCCAGGATGAAGAGGAGCAGATCAACTGACGGTTCGAGGTTCGGTTTTCGGTGTTGGGGTTCGAGGCTGCAATACTAGGCTCGTTAAGTTCAGGCACTGGGTCCGCTTTCTGCCTGAATCAACAGATGGATGAAAAATCCGATTCATGTCATTCTCCAAGGGTTCGATGAGGCGTCATTCGCTAATCGAAGGCGTCTCGTCGACATGGTCATTCCCACATCGTTCTATCGACATCGTCATTCCCCGCACCGTTCCATCCACGCAAATCACAGCCCTGCCGCCACGAGTTCGAACAGCTTTCCGATTGCCCATTTCGGCTGTATACTCGTGGCGCTGAGGTCAAATCGAGTTCCAAGGAGTTAAGTCATGCCAAGGCTATACTGGCGGCAAGTTGCTGTCCTCCTGGGCGTCTTTGCGCTCGTTCCAATTCGAGGCTCGGCTCAAAGCGGGGTGAGTTTCAGCACGCTGGTCGACTTCGACTCCACCAACGGAGCGAATCCGGAGGCTGCTCTCATTCAGGCGATCGATGGCAGCCTGTATGGCACCACCTCCGAGGGCGGTTCCTACGGCTACGGCACGATATTCAAGATCACTCCCGGCGGGACGCTAACCACAATCTACAGTTTTTGCGCACTCGCCAACTGCACGGACGGCTCTGTCCCGGAATCAGTTTTGGTTCAAGGCGTGGATGGGAACTTCTATGGAACAACGAACCAGGGCGGAAAGTATAGTCAGGGGACCGTCTTTGAGATAACGCCCGAAGGCGAACTCACAACCCTCTATAGCTTCAATGATTGTTCTGTGAGCGGCTGCCTTGGCGGCTACCATCCGTCTGGCGGCCTCGTGCAGGCGACCGACGGGAATTTCTACGGGACCACGCTCAATGGAGGAGAGTATGGTGACGGAATCTTTTTCAAGGTTACGCCGGCCGGCACGGTGACGCCAATCGCGAATCTGACGGACGGCGCGTACACGGTGGCGGCGCTGATCCAGGGCAGCGACGGGAATTTCTACGGGACCACAATCCGCGGGGGAAACTGCTGCGGCACCGTCTTTGAAATCACCCCTGCGGGCGTGGAGACGACTCTTCATACCTTTTGCCTTCTGGAAAACTGCAGTGACGGGTCCTACCCCGTTGGAGGCCTCCTGCAAGCGTCGGACGGCAATTTTTACGGAACCACCGGAGGTTACGGGTTCATTTCGTACGGGATCATCTATCGATTAAGTCCCACGGGCGTCTTCACCGTGATGTACCACTTTCACTCTACGGACGGGGAAATTCCTCTAGCCGCCCTGATCCAGGCGACCGATGGGAACCTGTACGGGACAACCTCCGAAGGCGGGGCCAACGGCCTGGGGACAGTCTTCCGATTCACCCTGACTGGAACCTTGAGCACGCTTCATAGTTTCAGCTCAAACGATGGAGGCACATCGTACGCGTCGTTGGTTCAGGACACCAACGGCAGCTTCTACGGAACCACCCTTGAGCAGGGTCCCAACGAAGTCGGCACACTTTTTGAATTGGGCGACGGCCTGGGCCCGTTTGTGGAGACGCGGCCGACGTCGGGCACGGTGGGATCGACGGTCGGGATCCTGGGGACCGATTTGACCGGCGCGACAAGTGTCACTTTCAACGGAACCGCGGCAACCTTCAAAGTGCTGTCGAGTTCCTTAATTTCGGCAACGGTACCCGCGGGCGCCACCACCGGACCGGTCCAGGTGACAAAACCGCATGGCACCGTAACCAGCAACGTGAATTTTCAGGTGTTGCCGTAGTCTGTCCCCTTCGTCTCGCCACACCCTCGAAACATAGTTCACCGGCTCGTCCCAATCTTGACAGCCGGTCCCGAAGTTGATATGAATATGAATTCTAGTTCATATCCTCAAGGAGGCCACGATGAATCGCACTTTGCTGCTCTACGGTTTCGCTCTTTGGGTCATCGGCACGATTGGCGTTCGTTTCGGCGGACAGGTTCTTCTCCGCCCCGAATCTGCCGCCTCAACGATCGTCCTCTACGTGCTAAGTGTTCTGGCAATGGCTTTTTTGACGCGACGGCTCTGCCGGGTGGCGGGTCTCGCGCGCAGCGAATGGCCCGCGGGCGCGGTCTCGCTGGCATTGCCCACGCTGTTGCTCGATCCCCTTTCGAGCGCCTTCTTCCGTAACGTTTTTCCGAACATCACGCCGTCAGCCGCCGGATTGTTTGGCGGCTGGATGCTCTGCTGCTGTGCCGGGGCGATGCTCGGGGCGACGCTCGGACTCGCCCGTGGTGAGGCAACCGGGCGGTGACGCGCAGAGTCCGCCAGTCCGGAGTCACGAAGTCCGGAGTCGGTGAGTCCGGAGTCGACCAGTCCGCAGTGGGTCAGGCCGGAGTCGCTCAGTCCGTGCCGCCAAGGCCGAGGCTGCTCGAAGGCGAAGATCTTCCGGCCGCGCCGCAACAATCGCGAAGCCGCGACAAGCGGGCCCGATTGCTCGCCGCCGGATTGGGCCTCTTCGGCGAATCGGGCTACGAGGCAAGCTCGATTGACGCCATCGCGATGCGGGCCGGCGTGGCCATCGGCAGCTTCTACCAGCATTTCCGGACGAAGAGGCAGCTCCTGCTGGTGCTGATGGACCAATTGCTCGAAGGCCTCGAGCAACTGGATCTGCGTCCCAAGGGTGCGGCGACGATTCGCGACGGCCTGCGCGCCCTGCTTGAAAGCGCCTTCACCCGCGATCTCGCTTATGCCGGAGCGTATCGAGCCTGGCGTGAAGCGATCCTGCTCGATCCCAGCCTCGTGCCCCGCCAGGAGCAGATCGAGAACTGGACTCGAGCGCGCGTTGCCGGCGTCTTCACGCTGTTGCTCAGGCTGCCCGGAGCGCGCCCGGACGTCAACGTTCCGGTGTTAGCCCGGCTAATGGACCGATTTTTCTGGGATTTGTTGGGCCAGGCGGTCAGCCTGCCGCATGCTGCGCTCGCGCCCATCCTGGACTCTACGACCGATTTGTTGTACCACGCGCTCTTCCTAGACACGTAGGTCAGTTTGTCAGTACGTCAATACGTCAGTACGTCAGTACGTCAGTTCTTCAGTGAAGAGGTGGGCATCGTCGCGGCGGCGCACGGTTATTAACTCCAACCCAGGCGACCGAACAACTCAGGACCGAATAACTTCGAACTAACCAACTGAATAACTGACACACTGAAGAACTGACGAACTGACGTACT
>JASHQD010000533.1 GCA_030037755.1 Terriglobia bacterium | reverse complement strand
GCCATCGGAACCGCCATACTCGGTCGTTCCGTAGAGGTTGCCGTCGCTGGCCTGGACCAGTCCCCCGATAGGACCTTCGCCATCCTCGCCGTCGAAACTGTGCAGGGTAGTCAGCACGCCCGCCAGGCTGATTTTGAAGACTGTGCCACAGCCATCGGTACAAGAGCTGCTCGTCCCGCCGCCATTCGTTACCCCGTACAGTTCTCCGTCGATACCTTCAACCATCGCGCCCTCGGGGTATGCGCCTTCGGTGGGATAGCCGGCGAAGCTGTGCAGCGTGGTCACCGTACGCGTTGTGTCGATCTTGAAGATGGTACCGCGGTTGGAGCTCCCGCCAGTTTCGGCCGCCCCGTAGAGGTGGCCGTCGGTCGCTTGAACCAGATTGCCTTCCGGCGTCTTGCCGTCTGTCCCTTGGAAGCTAAACAGCGTGTTGAAAGTTTGCGCGCGCGAGGCAATCGCCGTCGCGGCACAGCATAGGAACAACAAAACGATTCTCCTCCAGGAACTCTGCCTGTTCATACCGACCTCCTCGCTCATTTAGGTAATGCCCTAATTTCGACGTAGGGGCGGCCCCCCTGTGGCCGCCCGACTGGCGTGAAGCTGTTGCTTGGACGGCCACAGGGGGGCCGCCCCTACGTCGAAATTAGGACATCACGTTCATTTTGCATAAGCTGTCACGGACGGTTTTGAAAATGAGGTGCGGGGAGGCGCCGTGGAGGATCGTTTCCACTCGCCCCTGTGAGTAGTCGCGCCACAATTCCGGTGCCGGGCAGTCCTGCTGGAGGCACCGGACCTCGGCTTCGAGTTGTCACTCGCTTATTACCGGTGTCTCTCGCTCTCCGCCTCGAGTTTGACGCCAATCTGGATTCGGGTCCCTCAACTAGAACACACGAGTCAAACATAAGTTGCGCGACGTGGATGTGAAGTCGTCTTTCATGACTCTGTTCGTAGTCCAGAGTAGTGCTGTGCTTCGCCAGGTCCGAGGCCGGTGTATACTGCCCTCGGATGGAAGACCCTGGTTTGCTGAAATACCTGCGCGCTTCGATAGTAGGCTGGATTCTTCCGGGCATGGCGCTCGCGTATCTTGCCTGCGGTAATTCCGCGCCGCCTCCAGCCTCCACTACGAGTACGTCAGGCGCCTCGTCAACCCCGCCCCCGGTCATGGCAGGCAGTCGTAACGTGCTGACCTGGCCATTTTCGCAGACCAGCATTTGGAACCAACCGATCGGCAGCGGAGCGGTTTATGTGAGCGCCGGCTTTCAGCCCGCCGCGAACACCGGCGTCGACGAAGACTGGTGGATCACCACCACCGACAGCGATCCCATCACCAACGTCTACAATCCTTACAGTTGGGACCAACGCTGCGGCAGCGGCACCACGTGGAACAGCACCACCTACTTTCCAGCGTCGCTGATCATCCCGGACGCGCAGCCGCCGAACACGCCGAACAACGCCTCGGCCATCCTCCAACCGGACGGCCGCACCATCCAGCAATATGAACCTACGACGCGCTGCGTGTCTGGCGGGCCTCTCTTCGGATATCAGGCCACGACCGAAGATATCTACGGCGACGGCATCTATGGCGGACACTTCGGCTCGGGGCTTTCCAGTATCGGCGGCACCATCCGGGTGGGTGAATTGCAGCCCTCGGCGGGAGCGATCCACCATGCCTTGAAGCTCGAGGCCTGGGCACAGCTTTATTACTACTATTCGGCGGCCGAGCCGGGGTTCCGCTGGCCTGCGGATGTGGCGGACGATTACGCCCCCAGCCAGTATCACGGAACGAATCCGGCACTGACGGAAGGCTCGTTGCTGGCGATCCCGCCTGCGGTGAGCGTGGGCTCGCTCGGCCTTGCCACCGACGCCGGCCGCAAGATCGCCCAGGCGTTGCAGGACTACGGCGGCTACATCGTGGATGACACGGCTTGGAACGATTTTGGAATCTGCACGGAAACCAATCCCACCGCCAGCGTCCGGGCGCAGTTCTTCGCCGATTATGGATACCAGATCGACGCCGGCGGCACCCCGTTTTTCGCCGACATCAACACTATCTTTACCGTCCTGGAAGTGGTGAACAACAACGGTCCCAGCAGCATCGGGGGCGGCGGCACTCCCCTCGTACCCCTGGCCCCGGCGGTCGCACCTTAATGACCGTGACGTCTGCGGTAGCGGCGCTCATGAGCGCCCGGCCTTTCGGCGCGGTTTCTTCAGGAAAACCGGCGCGCATAGAGCGCCGCTACAGCGGAATCGGAGTGCGGCGGAACCGCCGGATGCAGAGGAATTAGTGAGGTAGAGTATAGAACCGTCAAAAGCGCCCGCCGCGATGTTTCGGCGCCGCCTGACGCGCGCGGAGGTGATCGAAGATGCCAGGCCCGGGAATGGAACTGATCGGCGAAGAAGAAATCCAGGAAGTGCTCGACGTCCTGCGTGGCGGATACCTGTTTCGCTACGGCTCGACCACCGGCCCTGATGCCGATCCGCGCTTTCGCGCCAAGGTCTGCCAGTGCGAGCAGGAGATTGCCCGATACATGGGGGTGCGGCACGCCGTGGCCATGAATTCGGGAACCTCCGCGCTGCTGACCGCACTCGCTGCTCTCGGGATCGGCCCCGGCGACGAGGTCATCGTGCCGGGATTTACCTTCATCGCCAGCATTTCGTCGATCGTCTATGCGCGGGCGATCCCGGTGCTGGCAGAAATCGATCGCACGTTCAATCTCGATCCCGAAGATGTAAGGGCAAAAATCACACCGCACACCAAGGCGATCATGGCGGTGCACATGATGGGCAACCCGGCGCGGCTTGACGAGCTCAAGCAGATCGCTGATGAGCGCGGCCTGGCGCTCATCGAGGATTGCGCCCAGGCGTTCGGCGCCTCGTACCGCGGGCGCGCGCTCGGGTCGATCGGCAAAATAGGCACGTACAGTTTCAACGTCTATAAGACCATCACTTCGGGCGACGGCGGCATGGTGGTGACGGATGACGAAGAACTCCACCGGCGCGCCTTCGCTTTTCACGATCAGGGACACTCCCCGCTGCGCACCGGCGTCGAGATCGGCCAGCGCCCCTTCTTCGGGCTCGATTTTCGGTTCACCGAACTGCAGGCCGCGGTGCTGATCGCGCAATTTCGCAAGCTGCCGGGCCTGCTGGAGCGATTACGGGCGAACAAGAAGCGCTACAAGGCGCTGATCAGCGATTTGGCCGGGCTCGAGTTTCGCGAGATCACGGACGAGCAGGGCGAATGCGCGACCATGCTGACGGTGATCCTGCCCAACCCCGAAATCGCGCAGAAGATCGCGGCCGAACTCGGTACGAAGGTGGTGGCGCGCGCCGGCTGGCACGTCTACAACAACATGGAGCAACTGCTGCAGCTTCGGACGCCAACCGCCGTGCCGTGTCCGTTCAGTTGCTTCAGCCGCTACGCGGGTGAAGACCGGGAAATCCGCTACTGGCAGGGAATGCTGCCGAAGACGGACGCGCTACTCGAGCGCGCGCTCAATATCAGCATCGGAGTGTCGGATCCGGGGCTGAGTTCGGGATATGGGGTGACGATCCGCGACGACGCGGAATCCGTGGAACGGCATGCGCGGGAGTTCCGGCGCGTGGCGGAGAAATATCTGAAGTGATCTGCGTCAAACCGCTGCCGGAGCCGCAGGCGCCTCGGTCACAAACCTGGCTCCCTCAATTCCCAGGCTGCGACAGCGCCCGATCCATTGCTCTTGGGTCACCTTGCCGGTCGCGATGTCCCCGACGATCTCAAACGGATTAAACCGCTCGCCGCCGCGGATGCTGGCTGGCCTCAAGGCGCGGTCCGGGCGCCTTGAGCTTGTTGCGGCGCGGCGCGAGCGACCAGAGTATCGTCAGACCCATGATCAAGCCACAGCCGCGAGCACGAGGGTCTGAATTCCGAAGGAAACGTTGCTCAGGACAAGGTAAGGAATATAAAGGCAGGCTGCGGTGAGCACAAGTGTGATCGCGTAGGAGCCGACCACCATCAGCAGGGCGAGCATCGACCACACCACCAGCGAGGGCCGCCGGTGAAACGACGGCTTGGCTACAGCACTCAT
>JASHQD010000532.1 GCA_030037755.1 Terriglobia bacterium | reverse complement strand
TGCACAGTTTCGACGGCGACGATGGCGACGGCCCCATCGCGGGGCTGGTCCAGGCCAGCGACGGGAGCTTCTACGGGACAACGTTTAGCGGCGGGACCATCTACGATTGCAAGCAAAATCCTTGTGGCACGGTCTTCAGAATTACTGCAGCGGGCGCATTTTCGACGGTGCACAATTTCGACTACACCGATGGCGAGGGGCCCTCTGGCGCGCTGGTTCAAGCAGCCAACGGGAACCTGTACGGGACGACCTCCGAGGGAGGAGCCAACGATTCCTGCGCTTACGGGTGCGGCACGGTGTTTGAAATAAGCTCCGGGGACACGCTGACCACCCTGCACAGTTTCGCCGGATACCCCACCGAGGGCGCCTCTCCCAGAGGCGCCTTGGTGCAGGCCACCGACGGGAACTTCTACGGGACAACCTATAATGGCGGCGCCAACGACCTCGACCGCTACGGCGTCTTGTTCGCAGCGGGCTGCGGCACAATCTACAAGATCGCCACAGCGGGCACGTTGACGAATCTCCACAGTTTCTGTGAAGAGACGGATTGCGCTGACGGCCAGAACCCAAACTCCCTGATGCAGGGCACGAACGGAACCTTCTACGGCACCGCGGGTGGCGGGATGCATGGCAACGACGGGACCATCTTCAGCCTCGGAGTGGGCCTCGAACCGTTCGTTGAAACACAGCCCGCTTCCGGCATGGTGGGCACAAAGGTCGTTATCCTGGGAACGAATCTCCAAGGCGCGACCAGCGTCACCTTTAATGGTACGCCGGCGACGTTCACCGTGAACCCCGACGGATCGGCAATCGACACCACCGTACCGAGCGGCGCAACCACGGGCGAGGTCCAGGTCGTAACGCCCACGGGCACCTTGTCGAGCAACACGAAATTCCGGGTGACGTAACAGTTTGGGCAGGTGCGGAACCGTTTCGCGCGATTCAGGGCGCCGCGGCTGTCGAGACAAGCTCGGGGACAAACCCCCGTAGCCTCGTAGGGGCGCAATCATGTAGCTCTGGCGCAAGCCCGGGGTTAAAAGTCCCGTGCATTAATTTAGAAAGCCCACTCCCGCCCGACGTGCCCGCGTCGGGCAGGAGTGGGCAACAAAAAGAACTAATGAGGATTACAGAATATTGTGACAACGCCTGCTGTAGCGGCGCTCTATGAGCGCCGGTTTTCCTAAAGAAACCGCGCTCAAGGGCCGGCGCTCGTAGAGCGCCGCTACAGCAGACGTCAGTATATTCGGTGATGCTCATTAGCGCCCGCGATCCACAGCTCACACCCTGCGCCCCGCCGGAGCTGGTCCTGTCTGACTGACCTGTCAATAGAAGTGTAGGTTCGATTGACGATCGATTTGGAATCCGATAGTCTTGCCCAGCCTGCAATGCGCCGAGCACTTCGATCAAAACGTGCGGCGTAACACCAGGAAAACTCAACCAGGGGGAAAAAGGAAAAATGTTCAAGCGACTTCTCGCGCCGGGATTGTTGTTGTGCGCGCTGGCGGCGGTCATGCCTCAGCCTGCGGCGGCGCAGGATCACAGTTACTTCACTTACGTTTCGTGGTGGGCTGTCCCGCGAGACCAATGGGCGGCTTTTGACAAAGAGTCGCAGGCAGCCGACGCGCAAATGAAGAGTGCGCTGGCCGACGGGACGATCGTGGCCTGGGGAGACGTCGCCACGCGCGTGCATGAGGAGAACGGCTACACTCACGCCGAGTTCTTTACCTCCACCAGCCGCGACAAGCTGCTGAAGGCGCTCGAGACCGAGTGGACCGGCGCTACCAACGCCGCCTATGTCTCAACCACCAGGCATCGTGACGTGCTGCTCGAGACGCTCGCCCATGGCGGCAAGGCATCTTCCGGCGCCACCGGATACGTGCGGGTGACTTACTGGCAGGCTAAGCCCGGATCCGAACAGGCGCTCGAGGGGTACGTGATGAAATCCGTCAAGCCGGTGCTCGATGCCGGCGTCTCGAGCGGCACGCTGCTGATGTATAACTTCGACAAGGAAGACATTCACAGCGACGCGCCTGGAGGCTACAACCTCGCCCTGTTTTTCCCCGATGGCGCAGCGATCGACAAGTTTTTCGCCGATCTCGAGGCCGCGGGGAAGTCGGATCCCACCATCGGCGCGGTGATTGACAACCTGACCGTTGCTAACGAGCACCGCGACACCCTCGAACGGCTCACGGCCTACGGGCACCAGTAACGCCGGGCTGCGGATTCGCAGGTTCGCTCTCCCGTGCGGCGCCGGCATCGTCTCTATGCCGGCGCCGCACGCTCGCGGTAAAAACTGAGGCGATACGTAATCGAGGCCGTGGACGAAAGAGCAGACAAAAGACGAACAATGAAGCCGTGGGCGGCCAAGGCACCGCGAACTCCGATCCCCGAACTTCGAACTGCAACAATCCCGCGTCCCGAACTGGAACTTCGAACCCCGAACTTTTCGGTCGAAGCTGTGAAATAATCGCTACATGGCTGGGCGCCTGCGGCGCGCACCAGCGGCGAAGGAGGGCGCATGATGACAGACGAATCCCAGATGACCCGGCGTGACTTTCTGAAATCCGGCGCAGGCACAACGGCCGGCCTGGCGATTGGCGGCTCGGCGCTCGTGGCACGATCGGGCCGTGTGCGCGGGGCGAACGATCGCATCCGGCTCGGGATCGTCGGCGTGCGCGGCCGCGGTTGGGATCACATCGAGGGTTTTTCTAAAATCTCCGGCGTGGAGCTGGCCGCGCTCTGCGATATCGATCAGGGGGTTCTCGAAAAGCGCCTGGCAGACATGAAGGAGCGCAATCTCGGCCAGCCGGCCACGGTCGTGGACGTGCGCAAGCTGCTCGACGACAAATCCATCGACGCGATTTCCATCGCCACGCCGAACCACTGGCACTCGCTCCAGGCCATATGGGCTGTCGAGGCCGGCAAGGACGTCTATTGCGAGAAGCCGTGCTGTCACAACGCCTGGGAAGGCGCGCAGCTCGTGGCGGCGGTGAAAAAGTACAACCGCATCGTCGAGCACGGGACACAGAGCCGATCGAACTCGGCTATTCGCGAGGCCATCGATCATCTGCGCAACGGCACCATCGGCGAAGTGTACCTGGCGCGCGGGATTTGCTACAAGTGGCGCAACACCATCGGGCATGCGCCCGAGGAGCCGGTGCCGGCGGGCGTGGATTACGACCTCTGGACGGGCCCGGCGCCCATGAAACCGTTCACCAAGAACCGCTTTCATTACAACTGGCACTGGATCTGGGACACCGGGAACGGCGACATCGGCAACCAGGGCGTGCACGAGATGGACATCGCGCGCTGGGGTCTCGGCCACCGCTGGCCCGTGAAAGCGTCGGCGGTCGGCGGCCACTTCATGTTCGTGGACGACCAGCAAACGCCCAACACCCTGAACTGCGCCTTCGAGTACGACCTCGGCAACGGCAAGCGTCAGATGCTGGAATTCGAAGTGCGGCACTGGATCACCAATCACGAGTCGGAGATCGGCACGGCGGCGTTCGGCAGCGAGGGTGTGCCGCAGGCGGGCCTCGCGCCGCACAAGGAAATGTTCGGCGGCAGCGATACCATCGGCAATCTGTTTTACGGCTCCGAAGGATTTTTGGCGATCGACGGCTACGATTCCTATCGCACCTGGCTCGGGCGCAAGCAGGAGCCCGGACCGCGCGCCAACGGCACCGGGAATCATTTCCAGAACTTCATCGATTGCGTGCGCAGCCGCAACGCCGACGATCTGGCGGCGCCCATCGAGGAAGGATATTTGTCAGCCGCGCTCGTGCACCTCGCCAACGCGTCGTATCGCCTCGGGCGCACGCTGAATATCGATCCGGAAACGGGCGCGGCGATCGGCGACGACGAAGCGAATCGATTGCTGCGCGACGGCGATCGCGGGTACCGGGCGCCGTTTGTGGTGCCGGAACAGGTTTGACGCTTTCGCGCCGAAGGCGCCTCCGGTCTCAAGAAGATCGAAAATGTTACTTGTCATCGACGTCGGCAACACGAACACGGTCCTCGGAATCTTCGAAGGCTCCGAACTGCGCGCGCACTGGCGCCTGACGACCAATCGCGGGCAGACGGCCGACGAATATGGCTTGCTGATCCGCACGCTTTTCGGCCTCGAGCAACTCCGGCCGGAGCAGATCACCGGCATCATGATCGCGAGCGTGGTGCCGCCGCTCAACGGTCTGCTCGAAGAGATGTCCGAAAAGTATTTCAAGATGAAGGCCATGTTTCTCGGCCCCGGCCTCCGCACAGGTGTGGCGATTCACTACGACAATCCGCAGGAAGTGGGTGCGGACCGCATTGCGGACGCGGTCGCCGCCTTCGAGAAATATGGCGGGCCGTGCGTCATCGTCGATTTTGGAACGGCGATTACCTTCGATGCCATCTCGGAGAGGGGCGAATACTTGGGCGGCATCATCTCGCCGGGCTTGGGCATCGCCGCCGAAGCGCTCTTTGCGCGCGCCGCGCGCCTGCCGCGCGTCGACATCCGCGAGCCCGAGCGCGTGATCGGCACCAACACCGTGGCCAGCATGCAGTCGGGGCTGTTCTACGGCGCTGTCGGCCTGGTCGACGGCATTCTGGACCGGCTGTTCGCCGAGCTTGGGCCCGGAACCCACGTGGTCGCGACCGGGGGCCAGGCGCCGCTGATCGCTTCGGCGTCGAAGTACAAGCTGCCGGTCGATTCATGGCTTACGCTCGACGGTCTGCGCATTATCTACGAAAGGAATCAGACGCCCGCCGCTGCATCCGGCAAAGAGACCCCGTCCCGCGACTTCAAGGGCAGGAATTCCCGTCTGCCGGCTCACGGCCCGGACACGGCGGGCGTCAAGGGATGATCTAGGCAATCAGTCTAGCCTCCACCATACCGTGAGCGCGACCCCTGAGGACAACTATTTCGCCTACTTCACCGAGATCGAGGAGTGCTACCGCCGCTGCCGCGGCACGCCGGTGCTGCTTTCGACCCTGGACTGGGCGCTGATCGAATCGTGGAGAGAAGGTGGCGTCCCGCTCCCGGCGGCGCTCGCCGGCATCGAGCGCACCTTTGAGAAGTACGCGAAGCGTCCGCGCCGCTTCGGTAAGGTAAATAGCCTCGCCTACTGCGCGCACGCGGTCCTCGAAGCCGCCGAAGCCATGGCCGCAGGACGGGCCGACGCCGCCCGGCGTCCGGAATCGCGCGCCCCGCGCGCGCCCTTCACACGCGAGCAGATCCAGGGCTATCTTCGCCACAATGCCCAGGCCGTCCGCGACGAAGCCGCGAAGCGCCGCGCGGCGGCGGAGGCGGTGGCAGCGGCGGAGTTTGAGGAAGTCGCGGCCGCGCTCGAACGAATCGCCGGCGCAATCGAAGAAGCGCCGGAGAATCTCGAGCCCATTGAGAACGAAGTCAGCGCGCTCGAGGAGAAGCTCACGGCATCCGCCATCCGCGCGTGCGCGGCCGAGCAGCTGGCCTCGCTGCGGGCGCAAGTGCAGCGCGGCATCGCGCCCTATCGAAGCAAGATGAGCGCTCCGCAGCTCGATTCCCTGGAGCGGCAGATGCTGAAGCGGGCTCTCTACGAGCACTTCAACCTGCCGCGCCTGAGCACGTTCTATTTGAACCCTTGACTCGCTGTTTCCGTCCGGCCTCTCATGTCATCGACTGTCTGTGATCGCTTTGAGGTTGTCGCCGGCAAGCTGATTTACGGCGGCTCGGCGCTTGCTCATCACGCCGGACGTCCCGTGCTCGTGCCCTACGCGCTGCCCGGCGAGCACGTCCAGGCCGAGGTCGTGCGCACCGCGAAAGGCATGGCGCATGCGCGTCTGCTGAGCGTCCTCGAGCCTGCGCCCGAGCGTGTTTCGGCGCCGTGTCCGTACTTCGGACGCTGCGGCGGATGCCACTATCAGCATCTCGACGCGCTGCGCCAGCTTGATGTGAAGCGCGACATTCTCCGCGAGGCGCTGCGCCGCGTTGGACGCATCGATTGGCCTGGCGAGATCACGACGCATGCCGCCGATCCCTGGCGCTATCGCAATCAGGCCCGATTGA
>JASHQD010000531.1 GCA_030037755.1 Terriglobia bacterium | reverse complement strand
GCCCGAAGCCGAATCGTTCCAAACTGCGGCGCGCGGAGACAGCGCCGGATCCGGCGATCCCTTCAGATACCCGATTTTGGCCCAGTACGCGAGCTCGTTTGCGTTCCCATCCGAATACGCAAAGTTCTTGTTCAGATTCCGCGCCTTCGGCCCAAGCGGTCCCATGACCTTGTGCAGCGCGTGACACTCCTTGCACTGATTGCTGTTCGGAATGATGTAGTTCGTGGCGTGCTCGTGACCGGCGTCGTCGACAAATTGCACGGGCACGGGATCGGCGGCCACGTCGAGCGTGGCTTCCGTCTGCTCGCGATTCCACACGTAGGGCAATCCCACCCAACCCGAGCGCGCGTGCACCAGCAGGCGCGTCTCGATCAGCTGGTCGCGGCCGTTCGCCTTGGTGCGGAAGGCGAAGGTCTTGGAGAGAATGGTTCCCACGGGAAAATCGAAAACGTCGTCGGGCCGGTAGGCCGCGGACGTTCCAGGCGGCATCCAGACGAACCGGAACTTGTCGGCATAGTCGGAGAAGAGCGGCGTGTTCAGGTCATAGGGAACCACGCCCTGGTTCGGATGAAGCTCGGCTCGCCTGCCCACGAACAAGCGCCAGGCCGAGAGCTGATTGGGGAACGGCGGCGCCAAGTATTCCTGAACGCTGCGGCGCCGGTGGCACGAGGCCAGCGTCAGCGTGGCTGCGAGGCCGAGCACAACTCGCGCGGCGTTGCGGGAAAGCATCATTCGTTTCCGTTGGTTTCGGCGCTGCTGCCGGACGCCTGCGCCGGATTCGCTTGCGGCAGATTGACCGCCTCGAGCGGAGCGAAGGAACAAGCGTGCGAGGCCAGATTGCGATCGGGATGCCGGTAGTTGTTCGCCGCGTCAAAGTTCAGGAACGTGGCGCCGCCGTTGTTCTGAATACAGATGCGATCGTTGCCGGCCAGATTCCCCGACCCGTCCTTCATTTTGGGATCGATGACGCCGTCGTACAGAACGTCGGTCAATTTCCCGCCGACGGCCAGCGCCAGCGCTTTCACTTTCAGGGTTCCGGGGTCGGTACCGCCGTTCGACATGTCGTTGTCATGGACATAAATGGCGGATTCGTACGGATTATAGGCCGCGTCGTGGATCGGGACCTCGGTGGCGTAGAAACTCACCAGCATCAGGTTGCCGGTGCGATTGTCCTTGATCGTGTTTCCGAAAACCTCGATTTGCTTGGTGGCCATCACCATTAGACCCGTTCCGGGTGGCACTTTGGAAACCATGCTGGCTGCGGAGCCGAAGTTGTCGGCGTTGTTGGCATAGACCTGATTGCGGAAAACGCGCGCGTATTGCCCATCCTTCACAGGAAGATCGGGGATGTTGAACACGAGGATTCCGCCCGTGTTGCCGGTGGCGGTGTTCTCGTAGACGTCGGCGTGCTGCGAATTCTCGATTTCGATGCCGGCGACGTTCTGCTCCACGCGATTGCGCCGCACAATAATGTCGTGCGACTGGCCGACGTAGATTCCGGCATCGGCCGCGCCCTTCACCACCGAGTCTTCGATCAGTACGTTCTGGCACTGCACCGGATAAAGACCGTATCCGCCATTGCCCGATTTCGGACCGGCAGTCCATTCCGCACGCACGCGCCGGAAGGTCACGTTGCTGGCGCCGTTCACCTTGACGCCGTCGCCCGCCATGTCTTCAAAGCCGATATCCTCCACCGTGAACCCGTTCGCGGTAACGAGCAGCCCCGCCGAACCGGACGTCTGGCCCTTGAACGAGAGCACGGTCTTGTCCATGCCTTTGCCGCGCAGCGTGACGTTGTCAACGGTCAGCGACAGCACGCGATCGACGTGGAAGCGTCCCTCAGGCAGATCGATCACCGAGCCGGGCGTTGCCTGGATCAATTGCTCCTGAAGGTGCTTGGTGAATTCGGCATCCGCGGCGGAGAAGCGTTGATGATGAGAGTGGAAGATGCTGGAAAGATCGATTCCGCCGGCGTGATTGCCGCACGCCGCCGAAGCTAGCAGCATCGTAACAACGAGCACCAGCGCGTGGAATGTCGAGCGCGGGCACGATCTTCGCGAATGAGCATGAGTTCGGAATATATTCACGGTACAGAATCTCCTGAAGCGAGCTTTTGCCGTGCCACATCTTATCCCGTAAGAAGGCCGGGCGCAATCGAGCGCACATCGACAGCATCCGACCGCGGTCTGGAATTCGACTGGTCGCAAGCTGCGACTAAAGTGGGCGGAGAATCGCAGTTCGCTCGCGTTTACTTTCGTTCCCTGGCGCGATTTCCAGTCTTGGCCATTCTCCGTGCCCCTTGCGGTTCACCAGTGCGGGAGCCCTTTGTTTTCAATGCATGGCAAACTTCCCTCGCAGTTCGAAGAGCGAACATCGCCGATCCCGGCGAACTTCGAACTGGGAACTCAAATCCTGCCCAAATGGCTCCTTTTTCGTATCAAAACCACCAAAATCGGCGTGTTTGCGCATTCCCATGTAGCCCCCTTTCTGCTGAATCTAAAGAACATTCCAGCTTAGGGACTAGCCCCCCTTTTTGACCTATGTGATTTTGAATGAATAACATTCCAGCTTAGGCGAGTGGATGTTTTTTTCGTGCATCTTGCGACGCTTTCATGGCCCAAGCCTAGCATTTTCAATAGAACACGCGTGAACCGCATCTTGCGATCGATGGCCTGATTTTGCGGCTTAGCCGTTATGTTATTCATTCGACGTCACATTCCAGCTTACGCGGGTGCGTGTTTTTCGCGCATTTCGGGCGCTTCCGGCCCGCGTTCAGGTCCGACAGCGCCGCCAGGTTCCCGAAGAGGCCCGACATAGTATTGTCCTCCCGCAATTTGGGACAGTGGGGAATAGTGAGAAAAGTGAGAAAATCTATTTGCATAGTGGTTTCAATAACTTGGATGAGAAAGTGTAAAAAATACCCAGCAGACGGTGTTGCCACGACCTCTAGTAGCGAGTGTGATTACGGTCCCTTGCTTGAGGAGCCCCCCGCTGGTTCCTCTCATGCGGGACGTCGTTCGGTGTGCGAGACGCTCAAAGGTAGTGAGGGCGCCTTTTGGGAAACAGCGCAGCTGCCGCCCTGAAGGTCGGCGCTACGCTAAACGCACCTTTGTAGTACAGCCCTCGGTGCGAGCGTTAGACAAGAGCCTGGTAGGCGGCCTCGTCGTCAACATCCACCAGAATCCCGGGGTCGGCGACTTCTACCTGCTCCGTCTTCGACCTCCAGCCGCGGATTACTTTGTCGGCGCCTTCGCCGGGTCCGAGAGCGAGCAAAGGGCCAAACAGCGGGCGCGCGATCAAGACCGGGTGGCCTCGCCGGCCTTCGTACGTCGGAACTGCGACCGGCGCGGCGGTACGCTCAAAGCGCGCGACCAGCGCCTGCACCGTTGTTGGATCAAACGCAGGATGATCGACGAGGCAGAGGACGATTGCCTTCGGAGCCTGCGTTTCGTTGCCGCGCTTTTCCCCTGCAGGTTTCTGAAGAGCCCCTAAACCGGTTTGTAGCGAGGAAGTCTGGCCACGACGGTAATCGGGATTGATGACGACCTCAACGCCGCTGGCGCCGGCGATGCCCGAGGCCTGCTGGATGATCTCGGGGTGATGGCCAAGCACCACGACCACGCGCTCGATTCCGGCCTCGCGCAGCTTGGTAACGATGGTCTCGATGAACGTGCGTCCGCGGTAGGGCAGCAGAGCCTTGTCCCGGCCCATTCTTGACGACTCGCCGGCGGCGAGGATCAACCCGGCAACCCGCGCGCCTCGGGCAGATTCAGAATCCGGCGCTTGACTCATGATACTTGCTGGAGCCTGGGATGGTAGGCCATCGCGGGCACGGAGGGCGCGGCGTTGCGACGAACGGCGATCATCTCCGCGACTACGGCCACGGCAATTTCGCCCGGCGTGAGCGCGCCGATGTCGAGTCCGACGGGCGAGTGAATCCGCTCGAACTGGTCTTGCGAGAAACCCTCGGCAGTGAGCGCCTTCGAGAACTCGATCAGCTTGCGCCTGCTTCCGATCATCCCGATAAAGCGCGCCGGCGTGGTCAGCGCCCAGCGCAGGCAGGTGAGATCGCCCTTGTGCCCGCGCGTGGCGATCACGATGTAGGAGAAATCGTTCAAGCGCAGCCGGGCGAAGCTTTCCTCCCACTCGCCGGCGTATGTTTCGAGCGCTTCCGGAAAGCGCTCCTTGTTGGCGAACGCCTCGCGATCGTCAACGACCACGGTTTCGAACCCGGTGAGGGTGGCGACCTTGGAAATCGAGAGCGAAACATGTCCGCCGCCAAACAGGTAGAGAGTTGGAGTTGCGAGAATCGGCTCGATAAAGATGTCGAGGGAACCGCCGCAGACCAGACCCTGATCCGCATCGGGATTTTCGTTGAGATTGAAATGCAGCCGGCGCGGCTTCTCCTCGCGCATCACATCTTGCGCCGCGGACCAGACGTCCGCCTCCACGCATCCGCCGCCCACGGTGCCAAGAATCGAGCCATCGTCGCGGACCAGAATCTTGGACGTTTCATAGCTCGGCACCGATCCCTGCACGTTGATGATGGTGGCAAGAGCGGCCTTGCGGCCTTCTTTGCGCAACCGCGCGATCTCTTCGAAAATGTCCATGGCTTTCTTGATTCAGGTTAGATGCGTATCGAGGCGGAGTCAATCTGAAGTCGACAGTGCAGTTGACAGTCAACAGTCAGTTGAGAGTCGAGAGTTGAGAGTCAGTTGACAGTTCACAGTTGACAGTCAACAGTCAACGATCAGAGGGTCTCTGTGTTAGAGGCAATGTCAGCGCAGAGACCACGGAGAACCCTCGAGTCGGAAACTCGCTACAGCGCGCGGCGACCGGGACCAAGCGCAGTGCGATACGCCTCGAGCAGCGCGATCTTCTCCTTGTCCCAGTTCAGCTCTTCTTCGATCCTGC
>JASHQD010000036.1 GCA_030037755.1 Terriglobia bacterium | reverse complement strand
TTGTCGCCGCCGGGCATCGTGTGCTTCAGCCCGCACATGCTGTCGCCGATGCTGCCATAGAAGACCGTCTGCGTGTCTTGCGCAGCAAAACTCAGACCGCTGGTCAAAATCCCTAAGGCCGATCCAAGTACCGCGACGGCCATTAATCGCCTCATTCCCGCCTCCGCTGGATACACTCCCACTTTCTCCGCGATTCGCATTCTTGCGCTATGCAAGAAAGATCGGAAAAGCCGGCCGAGGAACTGGCCGGCACCCGATTCGTTTGTGAGCCAAGCCCTATTGAGTGATCTCAATCGACCTAGCCATGTTGCCCCGCTTCTTCTCGGCCATGAACTTGACGGTCGCCTGCTTACTGGTAGCGCCGGAAAGGTCAGCGAGCTTCGCCTTGCTGCCGCCCACCGTGATCTTTGTAGCGCCGCTGACCGTGAAATCGTAAGGGACACCATTGGAGCCGTTCACCACCACCAGTTTCTTGTCGGCATCCACGGTGGTCAGAGTTCCGGACAGCTCTTCGCTGGCTGCAGCCGCCATGGCATGATGCTTTGCCGCCTTCGGAGCCGCTGCGGGAGCCGCTGCGGATTGGTCCTGAGCGGCGGGAGCATCTTGCGCCACGGCCGAAATGGCTCCGAAAATCAACAGCGCACAAACTGCCAACAGGGTAAACATCTTCTCTTTCATCGCCATTCACCTCACTCTTCAGAAGTTGCGATCCCTCAGATATCATAGCTGATTTTCGCCCTTGGCAAGCCCCGTATTCGCCGCCCGAGCGCTTCCCCTAGCTGATAAACTGCTGCGTACGGGCTGCGCTGCCATCGAATGGAGCGCCAGGAGGAATTCGTGAGAATCGTCAAAGGCGGACTAACGCTGGCTCTACTGGTCGCCACCGGTTTGACCGGAGCGATCGTGACCTACGGCCAGGAGCCCTCGCGCCCACCCGTTCCGCAGACTGACACCACCACGATCGATCCCGACGGCACGGCGCATGTGACACGGGTGGTCCCGGTGCCGGGGACCATCAGCCCCGAAGCACAGAAGTTCATCGGGCGCCAAGTCAATTCCAGTTCGGGTGATGGTCCGGAAAACCTCGCACAAAGACGCAAGGGAACCGACGCTTTCCGCACCTCGCGTTCGGCCGAAGCGCGCCACCTTTACCCGGTGAACGTCGAGGAGCAGACGATGGGTGGAGTCCGCTGCGACGTGATCACGCCGCTGAGCATTCCCAGTGACAAGCGCGATCGCGTGCTGATCAACGTGCATGGCGGCGGATTCGTGTCCGATTCGGGATCGCTGGTCGAGGGAATTCCGATTGCCAATCTCACAAAGACCACCGTGATTTCGGTCTACTACCGCCTGGCGCCGGAGCATCCCTTCCCTGCCGCGGTCGAGGACACGGTCGCGGTCTATAAGGAGATACTGAAGAAGTACAAGCCGCGTCACATCGGACTGTTCGGCACGTCGGCTGGAGCCATCCTCACTGCCGAAGTCTCTGCCGACCTGAAGCGTGAGGGATTGCCGCTGCCTGGCGCGCTCGGCATCTTCTCCGGCAGCGGTGACTTGAGCCAGGCGGCCGATTCCGAGGCGCTCTATACGATCGTCGGATTCGGAGGCGCCCTGGAGCCGCCCTCCAAGCACCCCGAATCGGACCCGTATATAGGTTCGACCAATCCCAAGGATCCGGTTCTTTCGCCGCTCTACTCGGACCTGCACGGGATGCCGCCGGCCCTGTTTATAACCAGCACCCGCGATCTGCTGCTGAGCGGCACAACCATCTTGCATCGCGCGTATTTGCGCTCCGGCGATGACGCTCAACTGGTGGTTTTTGAGGCCCTGCCGCACGCCTTCTGGTACGACTATCACCTGCCGGAAACCAAGGAAGCCCTTGGCATCATGGCCGGATTCTTTGATGCCAAACTCGGCCCGTGACGACGCTCAGCCGCCCTGGTTGAACTCGGAGACCTCGTCGACTTCGTGGTCGAGATCGCGGATGATCCGAGCGGCCTCTTTCTGCTCTTCAGGACTCGCCTGGCCACGTTCCAACGCCGCTATGATCTTTGCCTGTTCGTCCGTCACGGCCACACTCCTCACTTCCCCTTAGACTCGTCCGCGATGCCCTGGCATTCATCGACGCCGCTCACCGGTGACCGCAGCCCTCCAGTTATGATAGGCTCGCGAGTCAAGCAGGTCATGTAATCGTACGCTCGATCAACAGCGTCCAGAGGAGGAGCAATGTACAGCATTCGTGTGGCCAGGCTGATTCTGCCACTGGCCGTGATCCTGACGGGCGCCGCGCAGGCGCAGTCCGGCTTCGAAGTCCTCAGCGGCAAGCCCTTCGATTCGGCCTTCGTCAAGGACTTTTACCTGGAGGGCAATTCCATCCCGACCGAAAAGCGCAACGCGGCGCTCGTCAAGACGCCGTCCGGCGCGCGCGTGGAGTTCGCCCTGCTTGACACCAGCGGATACAGCTCCCAGGTGCAGGAAAAGTACAGCGGGATGATCATCAGCGAAGGTCCGATCAGCGTCTGCGGAGTCAAGCTCGGCGTGGGCAGCTTCGGATTCGGAACCAAGATGCCGCATCCTGCCGGCAGCGGCGACGCCCAGGTGATCTTCTATGACCAGGCCGGCGCCAAGGTCGGCGAGTGCAGCGCCTCCCGCGACTCGCAACTCAAAATGCCCAGACCGTTGCAGGTACGGATCAGCGGCGGCAAGGCGCGATTGTACCTCGGAGTCTATGGTCTGGATCTCCAGTAGCAGGGTCTGCCGATGCGACTCGCCACTTTTCAGCCCCAGCCCGGACTAACGCGTATTGGCGCCATGACGGGCGACGACGCGATTGTCGATCTAAACACTGCGTGTGCGCTCTGGCTGCGGGACGCAAAAGGCGAGACGGCGTTCTCTCGCCTGGCCGATGCGCGCGTTCCTGCAGACATGCGTCTGCTTTTCGAGGGTGGCGATCGCAGCCTTGATGCCGCCGCGGAAGCGCTCGATTACGCGATTTCGCAGGGTCCCGACGCGCGCGGACCATCCGGCGAACCGCTGCGCTACACGCTCGGACAAGTCAAGCTCAAGGCGCCCATCAAGCCCATCAAATTCTTCCACACCGCCGGGAATTTCCGCGAGCATCACGAGGAGGCCGAGCGTTCCGGGTTCTCGCATCCGGTCTTGCCCTGGATCGTGTTCTTCCAGAACGTCGATGCCATCATCGGTCACGACGAGCCGGTCATCTATCCTCAACATCTCACCCAGGAACTCGACTACGAACTCGAGCTCGCCGTCGTGCTGAAGAAGTCAGGCAAGCACTTCAGCGCCGAGCGGGCTCGCGACTACATCGGCGGCTACGTGATCTTCAATGACATCACGGCCCGCGACATTCAACGCCAGGAGATGAAGTCCGGCGTGTTCAGCTTCTGCAAAGGCATCGACACGTTTTGCCCGCTTGGTCCCTGGATCGTGACCTCCGACGAAATCCCCGATCCCCACAACCTCGCCATGGAATTGCGCGTCAACGGTGAGCCGCGCCAGCGATCCCATTCCCGCAAAATGTCGGTCACGATTGCCGAAATCCTCTCGCACTACTCGCCGATGGGATACAGCGCCGGCGACGTGCTTTCGACCGGCACGGTGTCTGGAGTGGCGGCGTTCAGCAGCGATCCCAAGGCGTGGTTCCTCAAGCCGGGCGACGTCATGGAGTGCGAGATCGAACGGATCGGAGTGCTGCGAAATCCGGTGATTTCTTGGGAGGAAGCTCAGGCGGGGGGCTGAGCCTTGGATCCGCGAAGGCTCCTATTGGCGATCCATCGACTCGTACACCTTGCCGGTCAGCAACTTGATATCCGAGCGGATTTCACGGATATCGCCACGCAGGCTGGCAATCTCGCCGCGAATGCCACCGATTTCGGCACGAACACCGGAGATTGGACCAGGCTGACGACGAGGCCTGTAATCACAGCCAACACCGCCAATCCTATCGCGATGTAGAGCTGCTCGTCCCTCATACGTAAAGAGTGCTCTAATCATTCGGAGGGCGCAATGCGGGCCCTGATCAAGTTTAGCCCACCGTTCGCGCGCTGCCGAAGTGCGGCAACACCTCCTTGCCAAATAGCCTGGCCTGCTCTGCGCGATCATCTCCCCACAATTCGAGCAAGATGTGCGTGCAGCCTGCATCGCGATAGCGCGCCACCGCCTCGATGCAGTCGTCGGGAGTTCCCGCGATTGGGCAGACCTTGCGCAGCACTTCGTCGCTCACCGCGCGCGCCGCGGCTTCGCGCCCGCCCGATTCCATTGCCTCGGCGATGGGCCGGATATCGTCAAAGGTCAGCCCGGCCTTCTCGAGCAGCACGTCCGCCGAGCCCTGGATGTTCTGGACCTTGTTGGCCAGGTACATCGCCGCCATCTCGCGCGCGTGGTCGCGAGCCTGCGCCCGATCCCGGCTGATGCTGCCCACGATGACCGAGCCCAGGTCGAGAGCAGCCGGATCCTTTTCCGCCGCGCGTGCACCTTCCTCCATTGCAGCGCGCGCATAGCGGACGAAGTCCGGCGTGGTGATGCTTGCCGTCAGCAGACCGTCTGCGTGTGATCCTGACAGGCGCTGCAACACTGGCCCGGTTGCGCCAATGTAGATCGGAACCTGTTCGCGCGACGCGTGAGCGTCAGGCTTCAGCGCGGGCGCACGCGCCGAGTACGCTTTGCCTTGGTAATGGACCTCGTTACCCGCGAGCATCGCGCGTACGATGTCGATGCACTCGCGCATCACTGCGGCGGGACCGGCCCCTTTGTCGGACTCTCCTTGCCCGATCTCTTTCATGAAGATTTTGGACGCGCCCAACCCCAACAGAAACCGGCCCGGTCCGGCGACGTCCTGCATGACGCGCGCTTCCATGGCGATCTGAACCGGATGCCGCGTATACGGCGAGATGATGCCCCATCCCACCGCGATCCGGCGCGTCTCGCGAGCGATGATCGCGGTGATGGCGGTGGACGATCGCGCTTCCATGGAGTGCTTGCGCCACCATGGGTAGGCTTCGGCCAGCCAGAACGTGTCGAACCCAGCCTGGTCGCACGCCCGCGCCGTCTGGATCGTCTCTTCGACGGGTTCCATGCTGAGTTGCAAAACTCCGATGCGGAAAGGGGTCATAAAATCCTTCGGTTGTCCGTTGTCATGGTCAGGCGTCCGTTGCCAGTCAGTGGCGGTCACTTCCGGTAAACCGTTGATCGTAGTTCGTAGATCGTTGCCTAGCCACGAACCACAATCCACGAACACCGATCTGCCCGATTCCGAGACACAACCCAACAACTGGCAACGGACAACGGACAGCTACTCACGCTTCCAAGACTCCTCCATCCCTTTCATCAACGCCCACATCGCGCGATTCAGCGGCGTGGGCACGCCGGCCTTCTCGCCCCACTCCACGATCGCGCCGTTCATGAAATCGACCTCGGTCTGACGGCGCGCCAGCGCGTCCTGAAGCATGCTTGCCTTGTGACGCCCGGGAGCGCGCGCCCCCTTCTCCACCAGCGCGCGCGGGTGTTGATCGAGCTTGATGCCGAGCGCCTCAGCCACGGCGCAGCCTTCATCGATGATGGCATCGAAGAGTTCACCGGTCGGCGCAAAGCGTGTGGCGGAGCCGTGATCGAGACCCGTGAGCGCGCCCACGGGATTCGTCGCCGCGTTGAAGATCAGCTTGGTCCACTGCGCGCCCCGCGCGTCCTCGAGCGCAATGGTATTCATGCCGCTGCGGGTCAGGGTGGCGGCGAGTCCCTGCACAAAACGCATCGGCGTGTGCGAAGGCTCGAACGGACCGATCCAGGTGTCGCCCTGGATATCGTAGCCGACGTGTCCGGGCTCGATCAGATGGCCGGCGGGAAACGTGGTGCCCCGGATCACATAGCGGACGTGCGACGCGATAATCTCCTCGTTCCCTGCCCCGTTCTGCACCGAGCACACGGCGCTTGCCCCATCAAACGCGCGCGCGGCGACGGTGATGGCGGCCTCGGTGTGGATGCTCTTCGTGGCCACAATGCCGTAGTCGCAGCGCGGAATCTGCCCGGGATCGGTGGTCGCATGGATGCTCGCCGTGAACTGCTCGGCGCCGGAAAGCCGCAGGCCGCGATCGTTGATGGCGCGCACGTGATCGGCGGCAACGTCGTAAGCGTAGACCTCGACATCAGGCAGACCTCCGAGGTGCGCGGCGAAGATGCCGCCCACCGCGCCGCAACCGAGAACGCAAATCTTCATGAGCCCTCTTCCACGTTTTCGAGCGGCGACTGTTCCACGTTCACCTTCTCCGGCGCTGCACCGCGGCGGCGAAACCAGAGAAAATACACGCCACTCATGAACGCAACCCAGGGCACGCCGGCCAGCAGCGTGTCGCGCATGCCCGGCACCCACCACGTCGTGATCATGATTCCGAGCAGCAGGGCCGCGCCCAAAATCGACGTGTAGGGATATCCCGGCATCAGGACGGGCAGCCGCGGGTTCCCGGCGGCGATCCACTTTGGCCGGAAAAACAGGTGGGTGACGAAAATTGTGCCCCAGACGAAGAGTCCGCCGAACAGTGACACGCCGAGCAGAACCACGTACGCGTTGCCCGGCGAGAGGGCCGCGACCGCCGTCGCGACCAGCATCCCTGCGGCCGAAACCAGCAACGCCGGCACAGGAGTTCCTCGCGAAGACACTCGTCCGAAGGCGGCAGGCGCGTAGCCGGCGCGCGCCAGCGAGAACATCATGCGCGCCACCAGGTAGAGATTGCAGTTCAGGCTCGACAGGGCTGCTGTCAGCACCACGAAGTTCACGAGGTGCGCGGCGCCCGGGACCTTCACCAGCTCGAAGACGCGGACAAACGGACTGGCAGTCACGTCGCTCCCCGGTTGAATCTGTTTCCACGGCACAATAGCCAGCAAGACGGCCATTGACCCGAGATAGAAGAAAATCAGGCGCGCCACCATCGATCGCATGGCTTTCGGGATCGCCTTGGTGGGGTCTTTCGCCTCGCCGGCCGCCACCGCGATCACTTCGCTGCCGATGTAGCCGAAGATCACGAAAGCCAGCGCCATCCACATGCTCCAGACGCCGTTCGGGAAGAAACCACCGTACGCGGTATAGTTCCGGAAACCCGCCACGGAGTTTGAATGGCCACCCCCGATTAGCGCGATCCCGAAGATGATGAACGCCACGATGGCCACGACCTTGATCGTCGAGAACCAGTACTCGAACTCGCCGAAGCTGCCCACGTTGCGCAGGTTCACATAGAGCATCAGCCCCGAGAACAGCACCACCCACAACCAGGCTGGGCTGGACGGAATCCACCAGCGGCAGTAGATACCGACCGCGACGGCTTCGCTGCCGATGGCGATGCACCAGGCCGCCCAGTACGTGTAGCGCACCGCGAATCCGGCCCAGCGCGAGAGGTAGAGATCGGCGTAGACGCCGAACGATCCCGCCGTGGGCTGCGCGACGGCCATCTCGGTGAGGGCGCTCATCAGCAACAGCGCGATCAGCGCGCCGATGCCGTAGGTCAGGATCACCGAAGGTCCGGCCAGCCGCACCGCAAGCGAACTGCCGAGGAACAGGCCCGTCCCGATCGCGCCGCCGATGGCGATCATGCTCAACTGGCGCGAGGTCAATTGCCGCGCGAGCCCGCGCTCCACTTCCAGCGCGGAATTTGATTCCCGCGTGCGCACTGCGGTTGGGTCCTGGTCTCTCGCCGTCATGGTGCGAATCGCCCCAGATATCGCCGCAGCACACGCCGGTACGCCGTCGGCGTGTCAAAGTCCTCCGTAATCGATGGGTCGCGCACCGCGACGAATTTCACGCGGGCGCGATCGTGGTAGATCACAGCGCGGGCGCTTTCGGCTCGCGCCAGTTCGCGGCGCAACTCAGGCGCGAAGACCACCGGATGCCCCGGCCGCGCGCGATATCGAGGCAACACGATCAATTGGTGCGTCCGCCTGCTCGCGAATGCTTCCGCCAATCGCCGGACCACCGGCGCCGTGAGCAGCGGATAGTCTACCGCATAGATCATAAACGCCGTCTCTAAGGGCACAAGCCGGAGACCTGCGAGGAGCGAGCCGAGCTGTCCGCGACGGCCGCGTCGATGGACAACGAGCCGATTTCCGAGATCGGGCTGGCCCCGCATGGCCTGACTACCGCCTATGAGCAGCTTAACGAGTTTCTGGCTGGCGACCACGACCGGCGGCGCCAGCGCTGCGCAATTCTCGAGAGCAATCTGCAACGCCGTCTTCGTGCCGAATTGCGCCAGGGCTTTGGGGAATCCCAACGCCGAGCCGGAATCCGCGGCCAGGATGACGGGGACGATGGCAATCGAGCCATCACTCTCCAGCTGGAGCGCGATCCGCAGGCGGGACGGCCGCGCCACAGCAATGGGCTCGCTGGCGGATGATCTTTGCAAGCGCGAGAGTTTAGAGGATGCGCCCGTCCGCACGCAAGGGGCAGCTTGCAGGGGGCGCCGACGCTCGGGTCGAGACCGCATCGCGGGCTCGCCCAAGGCCGATTCCAGCGCCGAAATCAGGCCAGCATCTGCCCAGAACCCCACTTCTGGGAAGACGTGTGCAAGTGCACGATTTTTGCAGTTTTTGAAATTCCGGCAGACGCTTTTTTTCGAACCCAAACCCACAGCTTGTTGAATCCACTAGCCTTGGCAGGGGGGATTTCCTGATGGTATGAATTTCACATTTCTTGTTACAATGTAGCCCCCAATTTACTGATTCTAAATGACTTCCATTGTTAGTCCAAATCTCCCATTTCATGTATCTCGTTGAATCCATTGGAGGCACTCTTCGAGTCATGGATGTTAAATTTCATGCGTTTTTTGTGCATTTCATCGAAGTCGGCGATCTCTCTGGGCTAGTTGCGAAGCGAACCTGCCTTGAATCAGGTAGATACGAGGAACAGTCTATCCTATAGTTGCTACGCTTATTCTCGCTCATTTTCGCCTTGTTTTCAAAATTCGTCGCATCCCTCTGATCCCAAAGCATATTCCGGCGTGGCTTTGGCAGCGGAAATTTGACCGGGGGGAGGGTCTGTTTTTCCCTCCAATTTTGCAAAATTCCCGCATAAAATGCGGGTTTGCTGCGTGTGAGAGCGGGCGCGCAATGTTGCGCACTTTGAAGGGTTGTTTTTGCATACTGCTGATGCCACGGAACTTGTGAGTGGCTTTGGTGAACGGGTTTGAAGTCGACCGTCGACAGTCAACAGTCGACAGTTCGCGACGTCCGAACAGTCTTTCGCAGCCGCATGGATAGAGTTTCAACCCGAGGCGGGCCAAGCTATCCTGTCGAGTCCTGACTGTTGACTGTCGTCGTGAAATGGTTCTGCCGGCACGGAGGCCCAAGCGGTATGGAACATGGGGTGCCACGGAACTTCCTCAAAGCGAAATGAGCCTAGCACACTGTGCCCAGGTTGTCAAGAGATTTTGCGAGGCTGTTGATTCTAGGCTAGATTTCGGCTTCGTTCGTCCCGGGCTGGCGCAGATCCTATCCCGGCGGCCGTGGAGGCTTTCGATCGCGCAAAACGGGCGGAAACGGTGGGATGAGGCATCGCGACTGACCCTTCAATACCTTGCCGAAACCGTCCGTGGCGACATCCACTGCCGTGCATAAGCCTATCATCTGAGGCCCTTCCTCTTTTGCAAACCGCGTCCTCTCTGATAAGCTGACCGGCGCCCGTCTTGAGAAACCTGCGGGCATGCTGCACGGCACAGGCAAGAGTGCCTGTGCCACCGGAGAACGAATGCATCCCGGCCCCTTTCGATACCATCGCGCGGCATCGCTCGAAGAAGCTGCGGTCATGCTGCAGCAGCTCGGCGAGGACGCCCGGCCACTGGCGGGCGGTCAAAGCCTGGTGCCGCTGATGAAGCTGCGCCTCGCGGGTCCGACCGATCTCGTCGACCTCGCATTCGTTCCCGGGCTCTCCTACGTTCGGCACGAAGACGATGGCGGCGAAATCCGTTTCGGGGCGCTGACACGGCACGCCGAAATTGCCGATTCCGGCGCTGCGGCGCGCTTCCCTATCCTGCACGACTGCGCCGCCGGAATCGGCGACGTGCAAGTGCGCAATCGCGGGACGATCGGGGGATCGGTGGCGGAGGCCGATCCGAGCGGCGACTGGGCGCCGGTCCTGCTCACGCACGTTACGGAAATCCGCTGCGTGGGCCCCGGCGGCGAGCGCACTGTGGCGTTGCGCGATTTCATTCTCGACGCCTATACAACGGCGCTCGGGCCGGGCGAACTTGTGCGTGAGATCGTCATGAGAGCGCCGCCACACGAGGATGGGGAGCGGATCGGCGGAGCCTACATCGCGGCCAAGCGTTGCGCGCAGGTGTACGCAACGGCCAGCGCTGCTGTACGTCTGACGCTCGCAGGCGACGTCTGTCGCGATGTGGCGATCTATCTCGGAGCCGTCGCACTGACGCCGGTCGAGGTCACCGCCGCGGCGGAAGCGCTGCGCGGCAGGGCGCTCACTCGGGAGACGATCGAAGCGGCGGCCGATGCGGCGCGGTCGGGCGGCGATCCGCAGCCCGACATGCGCGGATCGGCGGAATATAAATGCGCGCTGGCCACCGCTCTTGTGAAGCGAGCCATCGAGATCGCGGCTCGGCGGGCGCGCGGCGAGCAAGTGGAGGTCAGTCACGAATATGCCTGAGCGGAGCGATGGCGTATCGATCAGCGTAACCGTGAACGGCAGGCGTCACCAGGCCGAAATCGAAGCGCGCTTGCTGCTGGTGGACTTCATCCGCGAGAATCTGAACCTCACCGGCACGCACATCGGCTGCGACACCAGCTTCTGTGGCGCCTGCACCGTGCTTCTGAACGGATCGAGCGTCAAATCCTGCACCGTGCTCGCCGTCCACGCCGCCGGGGGCGAAGTAACCACGGTGGAGGGTCTCGCAAAGGACGGAGAGTTGCATCCCATCCAGCAGGCATTTAAGGATCATTACGCCCTACAATGCGGGTATTGCACTCCGGGGCTGCTGATGTCAACGTGCCACCTGCTGGCCCGGAATCCGAATCCGACAGAGAAGGACATCCGCAAGGCGATTGCAGGGAATTGCTGCCGCTGCACCGGCTACCAGAACATTTATGACGCGATTGCCGACGCCGCGGCGCGCGTCTCTGCAGCCCGGGCGGCAGGCACACATGGAGGGCGGGCGGCCGCGTCCGCAGAAGCGAGATGAGCGCCGGCATCGGAAGACGCCCGGTCATGGTGTGGTTCTTTTCGATGTTCTACATCGTCATCGCGCTAGGCACTTTGGCCTACTCCCAGGTGGCCTTTATCGCCAGCAACCTGCCGCCAGGGCACGTCTTATCCATTGCGATCACGGGGCTGCTGACGCTGGCGGCGGCCGCAGCGCTCCTGTTCCTGCGCCGGCAGGCATTCCACCTGTTCATACTGGCGTTGGCGGCCTCGCTCTTTATGTACGGATGGCCTTTTGTGCATCCTGACGAGTTACCGGGACCAGCGTACGACCGCATGGTGACCGCGGTGGTCTCGATCGGCTTGTTGGTCGCGGTGGTGCTGTACTGCCGGACCCTGAAGAATTCGGGAGTTTTGAAATAGACGGCGGAGCGGGTTTCCATCATGGCCCTGCAATTCGGCGGCGAGTTCGAAATTCAGCGAGCCCTGGAGGAAGTGTATGACTTCCTCAGCGACCCCCATCGCTTCGGACCCGTGCTTCCCTACTTTCGAGGTCTGACCGTTGCAGACGAAAGGAATTTCGAGGTCAAAGTCAGCGTCGGAATCTCTCACATCCGCGGCATGGCTGACGTGAAGCTGAATCTGGCGGAAGCCGATCGGCCGCGGCGGCTGGCGTATCGCGGGAGAGGTAGCCTCGCGGGAGGATCGGTCGATTTCAACGCTCGCTTCGATCTCGAACCCAACAGCAAGGGCTCCAAAGTGGCCTGGAAGGGCGAGGCCCAGGTCTTCGGCGTGCTGACTTCCATCGCGGGAGGATTGCTGCAGCCGCTGGCGCAAAAGAATGCGCAGAAGGCGATTGACGGGCTAAGGGCGGCGCTGGAGTCAGGGGTCGGGGATCAGGAGCCGGGGGTCAGCGGTCAGTCGCCGGTTGGCAGCGGTCAGTTGTCAGTCCTCGGTAGTCCGTCGCCGCTTGCCACACAACCAGAACTGGCCCCTCCGCTCGCAGCGTCGTCCCCAGACTCGGAAGGTGCGAATTCACAAACGTCCGCCTCGGCGGCAGAAACTCCCGTGCAGGGAAGCGAATGACCGAAGAGCAAAAAACGGTCGCAAAAAGCCCGGGTTCGAACCGCTGGGTGGGACAGTCCGTGGCGCGCAAGGAAGAAGCTCGATTGCTGCGCGGTCAGGGCAAGTTCGTGGATGATTATCGCCTGCAGGGCACGCTACACGTGAAGTTCGTGCGATCGGCTTACGCCCACGCGCGCATCGCGAGTATCGATGTTGAGCAGGCGAGGAATGCGCCCGGCGTGGCGGTCGTGCTGACCGGCGCCGAAGTCGCAAAGCTGGTCCAGCCCTTCATCGAGATCGGACCTGATCCCGGCGGCAAAATCCTCGATTACCCCATGGCGGTTGACAAGGTCCATTTTCAAGGCGAGCCCGTCGCGGCGGTGGTGGCCGAGTCGATCGAAGCTGCGGAGGACGCCGCAGAACTCGCGCGCGTGGACTATGAGAGTCTGCCTGCCGTGGTCGATGCTGAAGAAGCCCTGACGGATGGCTCGGTCTTGCATCCGTCGTCCGGCACCAACCTGGTATGGCAGGGCGAATTTGAGTACGGAGACGTGGACGGCGCATTCAGCAAAGCCGCGCACGTGATCGAGATCGACCGGCTGCACTTCCACCGCTTCTCCAGCACACCCCTCGAGAACAACGTGGTAATCGCGCAGTGGGACGCGAGCGACAACCAGATCTACTTCTGGTGCAACAATTCCTTTCCGGCGTTCGCCATCCAGTTCCTGTCGCCCGCGCTCGGGGTGGGAATCGACCAGATCCACTTTCAGAGCCACGATATCGGCGGCAGCTTTGGAATCAAAATCACCAACTATCCCTACATGGCCGTGTGCGCGCTGGCGTCGCGCGCCTGTGGCGGCCGTCCGGTGAAGTGGGTGGAGACACGCACCGAGCATATGACCGCCAGCGCTCACGGGAACGAACGCACGTTCCGCGATACGCGCGTGGCGCTTGATGGGGATGGCGTCATCACCGCCATTGAGTCGCGCCACATCGACGATTGCGGCGCATATCCGCGCTACGAACCACTGGGATGCATCATCTGGGCGCAGGTTCTGCCCGGCGCCTATCGCGTCCAGAACATGCGGATTCACTTCAGCCAGGCCGTGACCAACAAGTGTCCGGTGGGGCCGAATCGCGGCTACTCGCGCATGCAGCACCTCTGGTTCCTCGAGCGCGTGATCGACATCTGCGGGCACCGGCTGGGCATTCCGGCCGATGAAATGCGGCTGCGGAACTACATCAAGTCCTCGGAGATGCCGTACACCACGCCGAACGGCTGCGTCTACGATTCGGGCGATTACGCGGCGATGCAGAGGATCGCCAAGGACCTGATCGGCTGGGACGAGTGGCAGAGCAAGATCGCCGAAGCGCGACGGCAGGGGCGACTGATCGGCATCGGTATCGGCACGACGCTCGATTCCGGCACCAATAATTTCGGCCAGTCGCAGATCATCAATCCGCGCGCACCGTACTCGGGACAGTCCGAGGGTGCGAACGTCAAGCTCGACATCTACGGCGAGATCGTGGTCAGCATTGGCTCGGTGCCGCAAGGCCAGGGTCACGAAACCACGGCCGCGCAGGTGGTGGCCGACGTCCTGAACGTGCATCCCGATATGGTCAAGGTGCGGCCGGGCTTCGATACCGATCGCAATGTTCATACCGGCCATTCCGGCACCTATGCGAGTCAGTTCGCCGTAACCGGACTCTCCGCTGTTCACGGGGCGGCGGCCAAGCTGAAATCTGAACTGTCGCGGCTGGCGTCTTTTGCATTGGGTGCGAACGAAGACGATCTCGAGTTCGGCGTAGGCACGCAGGGCCCGGAAGTGAAAGACAATAAAAGCGGCAAATCGATCAACTATTGGGGGCTCGCCAATCTCGTCAACGTGAACAACGCCGGCCTGCCACCGGACCTCGACGTTACGCTCAACTGCCGTTACGTCTATCGCGCGCCGTTCAAGGTCCCCGACATCCAGCGCAAGTACGGCAATCTGACGCTGACTTATGCCGCGCAACTCCACATCGCGGTGATCGAGATCGATCGCGAGACCTATATCCCGAAGATTCTCGGCTACGTCGCCGTAGACGATTGCGGGCGCGTGGTCAATCCGGCGATCGTGCGGGGCCAGGTGTTCGGCGCTACCGCGCATGGTATCGGCGCCGCGCTCTACGAGGACTGCCGCTACGATGAAGCGGGCAATCTGCTGGCGAGCACCTTCAGCGACTACATCCCGATCACCGCGCTCAACATGCCGCGAATACGCTACGGGCATCTGGAAAGTCCATCGCCCTTTTCGTACAACGGCGCCAAGGGCATGGGCGAAGGCGGCGCCGCCCCGGTCCATACTGTCTGCGCCGCGCTGCAGGACGCGTTATGGTCGAGTGGCGTGATCGTCAAAGATTCCCACAACACGGCGGATAGTGTTTTTCGGGCGCTTTCGACCCTGGGGCTAGATAGGGGTCAGGGGCTAGGGGCTAGGGATTAGGGGCCACGCACCTCGTTCGGATCGCTAAACCCTCGCTCTAGCCCCCAGTCCCTAGCCCCTGGCCCCTAGCCATGAAGATCTGTATCATCGGTTGCGGTTCGATCGGCAGCTTGTACGCGGCGCATCTGGCGCGCGTGGTGGACGTCTATGCGTTCGTGCGGCGCCCGGAGCACGCTCGCGTGCTGAACGAGTCCGGATTGCGCGTTTCGGGAAGCCACGAGTTTGCCGTTTCGTTGCGGGCAGCATCTGATCCGCGCGAACTGCCGGCCTTCGATCTCGGGATCGTCTGCACGAAAGCGACTCAGACGGCGAACGCTATCGCTCCGGTCGCGCATCTGTTCCGTCGTGGCGCGGTGATCTCGGCGCAGAATGGACTGGGCGGCGAAGAGATCATCGCCGGGCTGACCGGCGGCTACGTGATTCGTGGCACGACGTTCATGAGCGGGACGCGGCACAGCGACACGCACGTCCAATATGAGCTCGACACTGCCACGTGGCTCGGTCCATTCGAACCCACGAACACGCCGTACTCACTGGTGCGCGAGGCCGCCGATCTTATTGTGGCCGCCGGTCTGAAGGCTGAAGCACTGGAAGACGCCCGGCCGGCGCAATGGTCCAAGCTGATCTTCAACGCGTCCGTGAATTCCGTCGCCGCGCTGACGGGTCTGCCCCATTGTCGGCTCTTCAGCGACGAAAGCGGGAGCTCGTCGCTCGGCCATCTTCTACACGCACTGATCGACGAAGGGAAACACGTGGCCGCCGCGCTCGGCATTGCGCTACATGAGGATCCGTGGAGAATGAACTGCGTGGGAGCGCAGACCGATCATCCACCGTCGATGCTCTACGATGTCAATCATCGCTTCAGGACAGAGATCGATTTCCTGAGCGGCGCGATCGTCCGCGAAGCGGGACGCGCCGGCGTCTCTGCCCCCCTGCATGCGGCGATGTGGCGGCTGGTGAGGGGCAAGGAAGCGTCCTGGACGCTGCAATCGCAGGGGCGGAATTGAGAGCCTGATGCCCTATCCTGTCGATCGTCCGAAGCTCGAGCGCGTCCGCCGGATGCTGCAGGAGCAGCGGCTCGACGCGATCGTGACGCGCGCGCCGGACAACGTCCTTTACCTCACGAACTACTGGCCGATGAAAGGCTACGCCGCGGCCGTCTTCCCGGC
>JASHQD010000530.1 GCA_030037755.1 Terriglobia bacterium | reverse complement strand
TACCGCTGAATTACTCCCGCTCAGAGAGTTGACTCTACGTTTCAAAGCGACTCTACCGCGTTTCCCGACCCTTTGCAAGGCCACGGTTAGGAGGGCCAGCTTGACACCGGATGCCGTGACGCCCGTCACGGAAATTCCCTAGCATCATATGCCATGCGTATCTTGAGAAGCGAGGGGGGAACTTTCCGAGACTTTTGGTGTCTTGCGCTTATGGACGAACTAACGTTTACGGGCATCGATTGGAGCGCGCGGGCGATTCGAAGTAGACATACATACCTAGGCTCTAGCACGCGGATTGGCGGCCCGAGTTCGCAAGAAAGTGGGGCCCCCATGCTACCGAACCCAAGACGGCATGTGGCTGACTACTAGTAAGTTAGCCTCCAATTTGTGGCCTGAACCCGCAAGATTTCTTGGATTCGAACCCAAAGGGTTCAACTCCATGATGTGATTGAGCTTGATCCCTGAATTGAGGCGTGTTCAGACCAAGAAACGAAGCGATAAACCAAGCCAATTTCGAGGGAGTTTTGGGGAATTATTGGCTTCCTGGGGCCAATCGAAACCACCAAGCGAACAGCGGGCCAGCGGGCGACCTGCCTGATCGCCGTTGCCCGACGTCTTAGCCTGTCACGAGCCGAATTACGAAGCGTTGAGAGAACGGAGACCAAAGGCACGCCACCTTTCCGAATCGGCCCTCAATCTCGTGGAATGCCGTAACCTGCCATCGGAGCGAAACCGTCGAATCTTTGCATCGCATCGCAGAAACGTGTTAGCTTCTCATTTCCGCGAGCGTTAACCCCTCATTCGCAAATGGAGAAGGGGTAACGGCGATGAAATGATGGGTTGAGCTTCTCGTCGGGCCCGATTGCAGTTCGATGAGGCTGGCGATGCGGACGGGTCGAGATGGGTCAAGTTGAGGACTTACGCAGTCGATTCGAAATCGAGTACGGCCGGCCGCCGCGCATCTATCGCGCGCCCGGCCGGGTAAACCTGATCGGCGAGCACACGGACTACAACGACGGTTTCGTGCTTCCTGCCGCGATCGATTTCTACACCTGGGTGGCGCTGAGCCCGCGCGCCGACCGCACGCTGGCCTTGCGTTCTGAGAATTTCCCCGACCCCGCCGAATACGCGCTCGACTCGCCCAACGACGGCCGCCGCCATCAGTGGAGCGATTACGTGTACGGGGTCGCCTTGACGCTCGAACGCGCCGGCAAGCGGCTGAGCGGAGCCGACGTGCTGGTCGCGGGCGAGATTCCCATCGGCGCCGGCCTCAGTTCTTCCGCTGCGATCGAGGTTGCCACGGGCTACGCTTTTCTCGAGAATTCCGGGCAGACGGTGGAACGCGTGGAACTCGCCAGGCTCTGCCAGCGCGCCGAGAACGAATTCGTGGGCGTGCGTTCCGGGATTATGGACCAGTTCATTTCCTGTTTCGGCCGCGCGGGACGCGCGCTACTGCTCGATTGCCGCTCGCTCGAGCACCGCTGGGTTCCGCTGCCCGAAGGCATCAGCCTGGTGAGTTGCAACACCATGGTGAGACATGAACTGGCCAGCGGTGAATACAACCGGCGGCGCGCCGAGTGTGAAGAGGGAGTGCGAATACTGGCTGAACATCTGCCGCGCGTCCGCTCATTGCGCGACGTGACCTTGGCGGAGCTCGACAAGTACCGCGAGGCTCTGCCTTCCGTCGTCTACCGGCGCTGCCGTCATGTGATCAGCGAGAACGGCCGCGTCCTCGATTGCGTGCAGGCGCTCGCCGATGGCGATCTGGACGCTGTGGGCGCGTTGATGGCGGATTCGCACCGCAGTCTTCGCGACGATTACGAGGTGAGTTGCGAGGAGCTCGACCTGATGGTGGAACTGGCGAACGAAGCCGGCGGCGTGATCGGTGCGCGCATGACCGGCGGCGGTTTTGGCGGCTGCACCATCAACCTGGTGCGTCGCGATAACGTGGACGGCTTCAGGCGAGCGGTGGCTGAGAAGTATCGACAGCGGACCGGCATCGCGCCGGACATCTATGTGTCGGGAGCCGCCGACGGCGTTTCTGAAATCGATGCACTTCAATCGTAATGGCCTCCTTTGACCTGAAGCAGCATCCGCACCGCCGGCTCAATCCTCTCAACGGCGAATGGGTGCTCGTTTCCCCCCATCGAACCGAGCGCCCGTGGCAAGGCCGCGTGGAGAAGACGGCGTCCGAGGCGCCGCCGGCGTACGATCCCACGTGTTACATGTGTCCGGGGAATCTGCGCGCGACCGGCGCGCGCAACCCCGCGTACACGTCCACGTTTGTCTTCGACAATGACTATCCCGCGCTCGTTCCTGACACGCCCGACGGGGGGCTCATCGAACCGGGGCAGGGAAGGGATCTGCTGGTAGCGGCAAGCGAGCGCGGAATCTGTCGCGTGGTCTGCTTTTCGCCGCGGCACGATCTGACCGTGGCGGGCATGGATTTGCCGGGCTTGCGGCGCGTGGTAGACACCTGGGTTGCGGAATACCAGGTGCTGGGCGCGCTGCCGTTCATCAATCACGTGCAGATTTTTGAGAACCGCGGCGTGCTGATGGGCGCAAGCAATCCGCATCCCCATTGCCAGGTCTGGGCGAATGCTCATCTGCCTAACGAGCCTGCGAAAGAGCAAGCGCGGCAAAGCGCCTATGGCGACGCGCACGGTTCGTGCCTGCTCTGCGACTATCTTGCGATGGAGCTCGAACGCGGCGAGCGTCTGGTAACCGAGAACGTCCATTTCGCGGCGCTGGTGCCGTTCTGGGCGATCTGGCCGTTCGAGACGATCCTGATTGCCAAGCGTCACCTCTCCGCACTCGACGAGTTGAGCGGCGAAGAACGCGACGGCCTGGCCGATATCCTAAAGCGCCTCGCAACGCGCTACGATCATCTCTTCGAAATCTCCTTCCCCTATTCCATGGGCTTTCACCAGCGGCCTACTGACGGCGAATCTCATCCGGAGTGGCATCTCCACGCGCATTTTTATCCGCCGCTGCTGCGATCGGCGACGGTGCGGAAATATATGGTGGGATACGA
The DNA here is from genome assembly GCA_030037755.1 of Terriglobia bacterium. Classification (GTDB taxonomy): domain Bacteria; phylum Acidobacteriota; class Terriglobia; order UBA7540; family UBA7540; genus Gp13-AA77. Next base: position 6,803 of record JASHQD010000530.1, on the reverse strand, counting down.
AATGCTCGGGACCCCGCAACGCGACATCACGCCGGAGTCCGCCGCCGCAAGATTGCGGGAGATGCAGGAAAACGGTTGAGTGTAGCGCGTTAAGTAGGGCGCATGAATGTCAGTACATCGCTGCATCTGTATATCAGTGCGTCGGTGCATCAGCGCGTCAGTACAGCCGAACCACATTACGCACTAATTCTACTGACGAACTGACAGTCACGCACACGAACTCATGACAGACTGCTGAATCAGCGCGGAACCGTTTCGGCCTGAGGCGCCGAAGTGCCGGAGTCCAGGGCCCCAGCCTCATTGCGGAAGAAAAGCCCCACGTTGCTCCTCATGACGATCGCGGGATCGAGCAGAATTTGCGCCGGCGGGCGCACTCCTTCGGTCAGAAAACGGACGATCGCGCGCACGGCGGTCACGCCCTGTTCGCGCGGGCGCTGGTAAATCGTGGCCACCATCTTGCCGGCCTCGATCACCGGAACCATGGAGGGAAACAGATCCGTGCCGATCACTTTGATCTTGCCCGAGAGTCCCATTTCGTCGAGAGCGCGAATCACCGGCATCGAGTTGGCCGTCGCGATGTAGATTCCCCTCGCGGAGGGATACTGCGCCAGCACTCTGCGGCACTTGCCATAGGCCTCTTCTGCCGCGTCGTGATTCTCGACCACACCGAGAATCCGTCCGCGAGGGCAGAACTGCTTGAAGCTGCTTTCGAAGCCGCGCAGCTTCTGCTCGTGATCGACAACGGCGTGCATGCCGATGAAAATGATCACCCCGCCTTCACCGCCGATCAGGTGACCCATCAGTTCGCCGGCCAGCGCTCCGTGGGCGAAGCGGTCCACGGAAACCGACGTCAGCCGCTCGGTGCCCGGGGCGTCCGTCACTACGCAGACCACCGGGATTCCGCGGCGCACCGCCTTGTCGATATCCGCGCGCATACGCTCGTGATATCCCGGCGCCACCACGATGGCGCTGACCTTTTCCGCGAGAATGTCCCGCAGGGCTTCGACTTCGTGCTCGCCGAATCGCTTGTAAGGCCGGTATAGGATTTTGACGCCCAAGGGCTCAAACGCGCTCGCGGCCTCCACGATGCCCTCGCGCACGTCATCGAAGAAGTCGGCGACCTCCAGCGGCAGGCTGACGCCGATCATGATGTGCTTGCGCGAGGAGAGATACCGGGCGGCGAGATTCGGACGATATCCAAGGCGGCGGGCCGCGGCGAGTACGCGCCGCTTGGTGGCGGGGCTCACGCCAGCACGATCGTGGAGCGCGCGATCGACGGTGCCACAGGAGATGCCGAGGGCCTCGGCGATGTCCTGGACGCCCACTGGTCCGGCTTGCACCCCATTACGGCCTTCCTTGAGTGCCATGCGATCCATATGATAACCGGGCGCCAGCGGGCTGTCCCAGCGATTTCGCTACAACCACCCCCGCTCCCTCGACAGTCCACTAATATAAACACATTAGGCGAACTAAAGATTTTGCTTGACAGCCATGTTACGCAGAGATTATTTTTATCGAACCGTGTACGTGCACGCAACGCGTGTGCGTGCACGAAAGCCGCGCCAAAACAGCGGTGACGGAGGCGAAGGGGAAAAGAACGTCGGATAACGGGTCATTCAGAAGCGGCACATCAAGGAGGGTAGCAATGTCCGTGGTTCTGGAGCGTTCTGCACTAAAGAGTCTGGCCAGGTGGGGTTGCCTGGCTTTGTTTCTCCTGGTAGCAATTCCGGCCTGGTCGCAAATTGATACGGGCACCATTCTCGGGACGGTCAGCGATCAGACCGGCGCGGTTGTTCCCGGCGCCAAGGTCAGCCTGACCAACGAGGGGACGAACCTCACCGTTACCACGACAACCAGCGCCGACGGCACTTATACGTTCTCACCGGTCAAGATCGGCACGTACACGGTCACCGTGGAAGCCGCGGGATTTTCGAAGGTCGTTAATCCTCACCTGGTGGTCAACATCAACCAGGACCTCAAGAACGACATCACGCTGAGGCCTGGCGCCGTCACCCAGACCATTGAAGTGACGGCAGCTCCTCCGGCGCTGCAGACGGAAAGCGCTTCGGTCGGACAGGTCGTGGACCAGCAGAACATCAATAATCTTCCGCTCAATGGGCGCAATTTTACCTTCCTCGCCCAGATCGTGGCCGGTGTCAACACTCCGCAGCCCGATACCCGCGGCAATGCCGCTAACGGCGCTTTCTCCGCCAACGGCCTGCGCCCCGCGCAGAACAACTACCTGCTCGACGGCATCGACAACAATTCGGACAACGTGGACTTTCTGAACGGCACGAACTTTGTGGTTTTGCCGCCCCCGGACGCGCTTTCGGAGTTCAAGGTTCAGACCTCGGACTATAGCGCGCAGTATGGCCGGGCCGGCGGCGCAATCATGAATGCCACCATCAAGTCGGGCAGCAATCAGCTCCACGGCGATGTGTGGGAATTCTTCCGCAACGATAAACTCGACGCGGCCGACTTCTTCGAGGACGCTGGAAACCTTCAGAAAGGTGAATACCGGTTGAATCAGTTTGGCGGCACCATCGGCGGACCCGTGGTGATTCCGCACGTTTACAACGGCAAGGACAAACTGTTCTTCTTCGGCGACCTCGAACTCACGCGCCGGCGGCAGGGGAGCGTATTCACCAACGCTGTTCCGACGGGCTTGGAGCGGAATAGCGACTATACGGACCTCGCCGACATCATCACCGGCCAGACGACCTCCTCCTGCATCGCCGCTAAAACGTGCACCTTTACCGACGATCTGGGCCGTATCTTCCCCGTCGGCACGATATTGGACCCCGCAACCATGCGGGAGGTGACTGCGGGCCAGACGGATCCTGTAAGCGGTCTTGTCGCCATCAACAGCGGCTACGTGGAGAATCCGTTTTATGGGCCTAACGGAACAACTCCTGTAGGCAACATGACGAATTTCCTCAGCGCCTGCCCAAGCAACTCGGCCTGTATGCTGAACCAGCTTCCCGCCGGGCGCCTCGATCCGAACGCGATCAAATTGCTCAATCTTTACCCGGCGCCCACGGCATCGGGCATCTACAATAACGAGTCGTCGAACCCGGTTCTGTCGGAGAACCGGTACGCATGGGACACGCGCCTGGACTGGAATAAGGGCGTATCGGACCAGCTATTCGGAACCTTCAGCTACGTGGACGATCCGCAATTCATTCCGGGCCCGTTCGGGGGCATCGCGGATGGCGGGGCGTTCCAACAGGGCCTCCAGACCGCCAATTCGATTCTGGGGGCTGTGAGCTACACCCATGAATTCAATCCCACGACCGTCAATGAACTGCGTCTGGGTGAAGACCGGCTCGGCACCAGCCGTTATGGGCCTGTGGCAACCCAGCTCAATATCCCCCAGCAGTACGGTATTCAAGGCATCGCGCAAGTTTCGGAAAACGGCGGCCTTCCGGCGCTCGGGATCAGCGGGTTGAACACGTTAGGGTCAAACTCCTTCCTGCCGTCCAATGAGATCACTCAGACGACGCAGGTGACGGAGAATCTGACCAAGATATACGGCCAGCACACGTTCAAGATGGGCATGGAGTTCCAGCACATCAAATTCTCCACCTTGCAGCCTGCGTGGTCGCACGGGCAGTTGAATTATGACGGAAACTACACCGGGTACAACAGCACGGGAATGGCCCAGTTGCTGCTGACTCCCGAGCTGAATTCAGTTGGCCTGCAGCCCTGCACCGGGGTTTCCGGCAACGGGTGCGCCCTCAATTATGACGGTGGCGCTGACACGGTATACGTTTCCAATTTCTCGCCCACCGACGACGGCCACAATTACTGGGGAGCATATTTCCAGGACGACTGGAAGGTGACGCCGAAGCTGACGTTGAATCTCGGCCTGCGTTGGGAACACTTCGGCGCGATTCAGGAGTTTTGGGGCCGCCAGGGGAACTTCGTCCCCGGAACTCCCTTCAGTACCGCCGAGATGCTATATCCCAATAACGGGAAGAACCAGGCCTTGTTGCAAGCTACCCCGAATTTTACCGACATCCTGGCTAAAGACGGCATCGCGCTCAAGTTCACCGACAATGACGGGCTGGCGAACGTGCCGGACGATAATTTCGGCCCGCGAGTCGGCCTGGCCTACCAGGTCACGCCCAAACTGGTGGTGCGCACGGGATTCGGTATGTTTTACAACGCGTTTGAGAATGCCGGGTATGGCCCGAACATCGGAGAAAACTTCCCGTTCCAATTCACCGTAAATCCGTTCGCGGTCAACAGCGAATCGCCGATCCCCCTCAAGAACCCCGACGGCTCGGTCTGTAGTCCCGCCGCCACGCTCGAGACAACTTTCTCCTGTATACCGCTCACCCCGTCTCAAGTGGACGTGGAAGGGCTCGGGCCGCAGGGATTACAGTACAACTGGAGAACGCCGTACACGATGGGCTGGAATCTGACTTGGCAGTACGCGCTTACGCCGAGCACGAGCCTGACTGTAGCCTACGTGGGCGACGGGTCACGCCACATGATTACGGGCGGTGCGTCCAATCCGACCAGCTCCGTTATCGACACAAACCCCACCTCGATCGTTTGCGGCGCGGGCGGACTTAATCCTTATCCGGATCTCGGCTGCAACGACAGCATCCAGGACACGCAAGGAAACAGCAACTACGCCAGTCTTCAGGCCACCCTGGAAAAACGGTACTCGAACGGCCTCAACTTTCTCGGCACCTACACGTGGGCGCACTGCCGCGGCGACGCCGGCGACGAGCTTAACGGAGGCGTCGGCGAGGGCTCTCGCGCCATCGCTCTTGCCGGGTGGGGAATCCAGGGAGATTATCAGAACTGCGACTACAACATTTTCGATGTATTCCACTTCAGCGGCGGATATCAGTTTCCCTTCGGCCATGGCCAGCATTTCCTGAGCGGCTCGACCGGTGTCACCGACAAGCTTCTTGGCGGATGGCAGACTATCTGGAACCTGACCATTGAGGGAGGCCAGCCGTTTACCATTGGTTGCCCCTACGGCACGACCCAAAACCTGGGCTGCACGGCCATGGAGGTTCCAGGCCAAAGCCTCTACGGTTCCGGCGCGCCGAACGACTTTCTGAACGCCAAGGCGTTTACTCAGCCCTGTCCCGCCCCAGGCTTTACTCAGCCGGCCAGCTGCGTAAACGTGGGTACCGGCATCGGGCTGTTGGGCGGCGGTGACACTCAGATCTCCGGGCCCGGCATCTGGCGGCTCGACTTTTCGCTGTTCAAGCAGTTCCAGTTGACCGAGCGCTACCGCCTGGAGTTCCGAAGCGAATTCTTCAACATCTTCAACCATCCGACGTTTAACGGTCCGGGTTTCGGCGGCAATGGCGTGGTCGCGATTCCGGGCTCGACAGACTACTTGAGCACTGCTTTCGGAGCGATCGGTTCGACGCGCTTCCCGTTCCAGGACCCGCGCCAGATCCAGTTCGCGCTGAAGCTCTACTTCTGACGTCAGACAAGTACCATGAAAGGGCGGAGCCTCAAGGCTCCGCCCTTCCGTCCCGCCTACTCGAGATTTGGACCCCGGCAGGTTTTGGCACCGACGTCGTTTGGCGTGGCTCTTCGTCATTCCCGCGCCGGCGGGAATCCACGTTTTGAGATTCCTCTCGCCTATTTCCCCAATCGATTCCCGCTTGCGCGGGAACGACGAATGACGAAGAGCGTTCCCAAATAAGGCAAAGAAGCGCCGGAATCACGGCCAGTTCCTGTCAGCGGTCGGGTTGGGCTACGAACCCCATTCGCGCGTTGAGCAGGCCGAGCAGTTCGTGGACGACGTCGTCACCCTCGGTGGTGTGGCGCCACCAGTGCCGCGGGTCATAGGGTTCATACGTATCGTGCCGGACGATCGCTTGCTTCTGATCCCCGACCTCGATCCGCCAGAGCGTCTTCACTCGGCGCGTATGGGGCGGTGAAGTCACGATGATGACGCCGCTCCCTCCAACCTGCTGCAGTGCGCCGGCGATCACGCGGACCTCTTCATCCGTGTTGCGAATGGGCTTGGGCAACATCCGGATCGCGCCCGCGGGCACGCCGAGCTTCATCAAGACTTTCCGGCTGTACTCCGCGTCCGATGTGTACGCGATGGACATCCGCCGATAGGCCTCCGTCGCATCGCGATCATAGGCGGTGGTGATCCAGACTTCAGGCGCCCAGCCCTGCTGGTAGAGTTCCGCCGCGCCCATGGCGCGGAAGGGCGCGGCTCCGTTCAGCACCACGATGGCGCGGGCGCGCTGCAAGGGATCGTCGACTACCAGGAATCCGCCGGCCCTGGTCATGGCCCAGTAACCTAGCCCCGCCAGCAGCGCGAGCGCAAGCGCCAGAATCAGCAGAGATCGAAACCAGCAGCGTGTTGCGAGCGGGCCGGTTGACACTGGACCTCAGTCCGAAGCGGACGACGATAGTTTCCGGACGACTTCCGCGGTGAACTGTGCGGTGGTGCCGCTGCCTCCCAGGTCCGGTGTGAAGACTCGCCCCTCGCCCGTCACAGTTTCCAAAGCCGCCATGATGCGCCGCGATGCCCCAGCCTCACCCAGGTGCTCCATCATCATCGCGGCTGCCCATATGGCTGCGATCGGATTGGCGACGCCGCGTCCCGCGATGTCCGGCGCGCTTCCGTGGACGGGCTCGAACATCGGAGGACCCAGCCGCGCGGAAGGATCGGCGACGCCGGCAGGATTCAGGTTGGCGCTCGCGGCCAGACCGAGGCTGCCTTGCAAGGCGCCGCCCAGGTCGGTGAGAATGTCGGCAAACAGATTCGAGGCTACAACCACGTCGAGGCTTTCCGGATGAGTGATCAT